>CAYOIG010000163.1:0-1622 GCA_964403915.1 uncultured Myxococcaceae bacterium | reverse complement strand
CAGGCAGCCGCCGCGAACGCGCAGAGCGCCAGCCAGAGCAGCCCGTCGACCATGTGTACGAGCGGCGCCGCGGCGAGCGCCAAGGCTGCGACCACCAGCCAGGACTTCCTGCCGTCGAGCAGCCAGCGGACGAATCCGGCGAATCCCATGATGACGCAGATCTGCGTCAATGTTTCGCTCAGGACGAAGGCCGCATGCTCCACGAAGGGAGGGAGCATCGCGATGCCGATGAAGGTAGCCACCGAGACGCGGTGGGCCCCGGCACGGCTGAGCAGCGACGCCATCATCGCCACGGCCGTCGCATGCAGCGCGAGCTGCGTCACGAGAAGCGCCAGCCCGGGCGCATCGACCGAGCCCGTGAGCATCAGGAAGGCGGGGTAGCCGAGCGGGCGATTCTCGAGACGGTCGCTCGATCCGTCCCGCAGCCGGGCGGCCACGTCCAGATACCCCTGCGAGTCCCCCTCCATCGCCGGCAGGCCATCGAAGGCCCAGGTGTAGACGCCGACCAGCAGCGCGAGGGCGGCGGCCAGGAGCACCCGGTCGCGCATGGGGCCGGCACGGCTCATCTCAGTCCACCAGCCCGCGGGCGCGGTAGATCGTGAGGCCGAGCCACTCGCGCAGCACGTCCGTGGTGTAGGCCAGTGTCTCCGCTCGCGGGATCGCCTGCAGCAGCAGGTAGCGCAGATCATCCTCGAAGAGCCCGGCATCCGGCCCGCCCGCAGTCACGCGGAAGTCTGCTGGCGCGGGAATCACCTCGAAGCCCTGGTGACGGAAGAGCCCGGCCGCCCGTGGCATGTGCAGCGCCGAGGTCACGAGCAGGATCCGCTTCACGCCGAGCGGCTCGAGCTCGCGCTTCGCGACCAGCGCATTCTCGTACGTATTGCGGGAGACGTTGTCACGAACGAGTGCCTCGGCCGGGACCCCCAGCACAAGGAGGAAGCCCTCGATGTCGGGAGTCTCCGGACCAGCGCTGGTGCCCCAACCGAGACGGCCACCGGAGATGTGGATCCGCGGCGCCCGGCCGGCACGGTACAGCAGTGCGGCCTCGAAGATGCGATCGCTCGCACCGTCCAGCGCGGCACGGCCGCGGGGGAATCGCGCCGGTCGCGTGGCACCGCCCAGCAGCACGATCGCATCCGCCACCGGATACTCGGCACGCGGCAGACTCTGCCACTCGAGGGAGCGGCCGAGACCCTTCGAGAGGGGCGAGCAGCTCGCAGCGAGGAGCAGGACCAGTCCGCCGGCTGCGAGCGCACGCCGCCACGGCGCGCGCAGCGGCGCGAGGGTCGCGACAGCCAGCGCCAGACAGGCCAGGAAGAGCGGGAAGACGAGCAGCGGCAGGATCTTGGAGAGCACCAGGAAGAGGCTCGCTCCGTCCATCCAGCCTCCCCCGCTCCGTCTCCCGTCAGATCTCCTGCTCCAGCCCGCACTCGCGGATCTTGAGCAGCAGCGTCTTGTAGCTCACGTTCAGCACGCGGGCTGCCTGCTTGCGGTTCCAGTTGGTGCGGAAGAGCACGCGCGAGATGGCCTCGCGCTCGGCTTCGAGCGCCGCGCGCTGGCCGACCTCGCGCAGCGGCAGCGCGCCGGCCGTCTGCTCGAGCTCGGCGAAGAGCGTCTCGAGG
>CAYOIG010000162.1:0-4990 GCA_964403915.1 uncultured Myxococcaceae bacterium | reverse complement strand
TCTACGACGATCTCTCGAAGCAGGCCGTCGCCTACCGGCAGCTCTCGCTGCTGCTGCGGCGGCCGCCGGGACGCGAGGCCTATCCGGGCGACGTCTTCTATCTCCATTCGCGGCTCCTCGAGCGCGCAGCGAAGATGAGCGATGCGCTCGGCGGCGGGAGCCTCACGGCGCTGCCGATCATCGAGACGCAGGCGGGTGACGTCTCGGCCTACATTCCGACCAACGTCATCTCCATCACCGACGGCCAGATCTTTCTCGAGACCGACCTCTTCAACTCCGGCGTGCGGCCGGCCATCAACGTCGGCATCTCGGTGTCGCGCGTGGGAGGCGCCGCGCAGACGAAGGCGATGAAGTCGGTGGCCGGCCAGCTCAAGCTCAATCTGGCGCAGTACCGCGAGATGGCGGCGTTCGCGCAGTTCGGCAGCGATCTCGACAAGGCCACGCAGGAGCAGCTCGCGAACGGCGAGCGCCTGACCGAGATGTTGAAGCAGCCGCAGTACGCGCCGATGCCGATGGAGCTGCAGGTGATCGCGATCTACGCGGCGACGCCGCAGGAAAAGCGGTCGTCGTGGGTGCGCGAGTACGAGGTCGCGGACATCGGGCGCTACGAGCACGAGCTGCTCGAGTTCATGGCGAGCCGACACGGCGACATCGTGAGCGCCGTCAGAGAGTCGGGCAAGCTCGAGGGCGAGACGAAGACGAAGCTCGAGGCGGCGCTCGACGAGTTCGGTCGAGTCTTCCAGCCGGCGTCCGGCAAGGCTCGGGCCGGGTCGATGGCGGCGGCCTGAGTTGGCGAGCCTCCGGGACATCAAGCGGCGGATCGTAAGCGTCAAGAAGACGCAGCAGATCACGCGGGCGATGCGGATGGTGGCGGCGGCGAAGCTGCGCCGCGCCCAGAACGCGGTCGTCTCGGCGCGTCCGTACGCCGAGCGGATGCGTAGCCTGCTGGTCGAGATCGCACGCACCCAGCAGGACGTGGAGCACCCGCTGCTCACGCCGCGCGAACGCGTCCACAGGCTCGACGTCGTGGTGATCACGTCCGATCGCGGGCTCGCGGGCGCATTCAATGCCAACGTGCTCAAGTTCGCAGCCCGGGTGATCCACGAGCGAGAGAGCGCGGGCGGGCTCGCAGGCGTCAGCCTCACGCTCGTCGGTCGCAAGGCCGCGGAGTACTTCCGCCGCCGCCGGCCGGGCCAGATCGCCGAGGTCTACTCCGGGCTCGGCACGGTGAGCTACGACCAGGCGGCACGCATTGCGCGTCGCCTCGGTGAGCGCTTCACGACCGGCGAGACGGACGAGGTCGTGGTCGTCTACAGCGAGTTCGTCTCGACGCTGAATCAGGCGCCGCGAGCCGTCACGCTGCTGCCGTGCCAGGCGGCTGCCGATGAGCCGCTCTCCGAACATCTGCCGTTCGAGATCGAGCCGGATGCCGCGACGCTCCTCGGTGCGCTGGTGCCAAAGGCGCTCGAGGTGGAGGTCTTCCGCGCGCTGCTCGAGAACCAGGCCGGAGAGCACGCTGCGCGCATGGCCGCCATGGAGTCGGCGACGCGCAACACCGAGGACATGATCGGGAGCCTCACACTCAAGTTCAACCGCGCGCGCCAGGCGGCGATCACGCGCGAGCTCATCGAGATCATCTCGGGAGCAGAAGCGCTCTAGCCGGCCGCGAAGCGGCCGTGCCTCGAGAACGAGCAGGAGTAACGATGGCGACGGCACAGGGCAAGATCCTTCAGGTGATGGGACCGGTGGTCGACGTGGAGTTTCCGCCGGGCCAGCTCCCCGAGATCTATACGGCGCTCCGCACCACGAACCGGGCGATCGACGAGCGCGAGGACAATCTCGTGGTCGAGGTCGCACAGCATCTCGGCGAGAACACCGTCCGCTGCATCGCGATGGACACGACCGACGGCCTGCGCCGCGGCCAGCCCGTGACGAACACCGGCCATGAGATCATGGTGCCGGTTGGCCCCCGCACGCTCGGCCGGATCATGAACGTGATCGGCGAGCCCGTGGACGAGCGCGGGCCCATCGAGGCGCAGACGTCGTCTCCCATCCATCGACCGCCGCCGGAGTTCGTGGACCAGGCCTCCACGGCCGAGGCGCTCGAGACGGGCATCAAGGTCGTGGATCTGATCGCGCCCTATCCGAAAGGCGGCAAGGTCGGCCTCTTCGGTGGCGCCGGCGTGGGCAAGACGGTCGTCATCCTCGAGCTGATCAACAACATCGCGAAGCAGCACGGTGGCTACTCGGTGTTCGGTGGTGTCGGCGAGCGCACGCGCGAGGGGAACGATCTCTGGCACGAGATGGCCGACGCGAAGCTCTCCGACGGCACCACGGTGCTCGACAAGGCGGCTCTCGTCTTCGGCCAGATGAACGAACCGCCGGGGGCCCGTGCGCGTGTCGGCCTCTCGGCCCTCACCGTCGCAGAATACTTCCGCGATGCCGAGGGCCAGGACGTGCTGCTGTTCATCGACAACATCTTCCGCTTTACCCAGGCGGGCTCCGAGGTCTCTGCGCTTCTCGGACGCATTCCCTCTGCAGTGGGCTACCAGCCGACGTTGTCTACGGACATGGGCGAGCTCCAGGAGCGAATCACGTCGACGAAGAAGGGCTCGATCACGTCGGTGCAGGCGATCTACGTTCCCGCCGACGACCTGACCGACCCGGCACCGGCGACGGCCTTCTCGCACCTCGATGCCACGACCGTGCTCTCCCGGCAGATCGCCGAGCTCGGCATCTACCCGGCCGTCGATCCGCTCGATTCCACGAGCCGGATCCTCGACCCGCAGGTGGTGGGCGAGGAGCACTATGCGGTGGCGCGCGGCGTCCAGCAGGTGCTCCAGAAGTACAAGGATCTGCAGGACATCATCGCCATCCTCGGAATGGACGAACTGTCGGAGGACGACAAGCTGACGGTGGCGCGGGCGCGCAAGCTGCAGCGCTTCCTGTCACAGCCCTTCCACGTGGCCGAACAGTTCACGGGCGCGGCCGGCAAGTACGTACGCCTCGAGGATACGATTCGCGGCTTCAAGGAGATCCTCGACGGCAAGCACGACGAGCTGCCGGAGCAGGCGTTCTACATGGTCGGGACCATCGAAGAGGCGGTCGAGAAGGCCAAGCGCCTGGCATAGCCCGGGGAAGGCGGGGTAGGGAGTCGCATGCCGTTCGATCTCAGCATCGTCACGCCCGAAGGCACGGCCTTCCACGAGAGCGTGTCGAGCGTATTTCTGCCCGGAGCGGAAGGCCAGTTCGGCGTTCTTCCCGGCCACGTTCGCTTCCTGACGCCGCTCGCCATCGGCGAGGCAGTGATCCAGACGGCACAGGGCCCGCGCTACGCAGCGCTATCGGATGGCTTTGCCGAGGTGACGCACGATCGTGTCGTCGTGCTGGTGGAAACCTGCGAGTTCGGGAGCAGCATCGACGTTGCCCGCGCCGAGCGTGCGAAGGCCCGGGCGGAGGCCGCCCTGACGGCGGCGCGTCAGTCGGCCCACGAGGACCAGCTCTACCGCATCGAGGAGGCCGCGCTGCGGCGCGCTCTCAACCGGATCTCCGCGGCAAAGGACGACCGGCATCCGTAGGGCGCCAGGTCGAAGGCGCGCTCAGGCCCGGGACGACGCGGGCGTTGCCTTCAGCTTCGCTTTCCCGCTCTCCACGACCACCCGGAAGCGCACGTCGTCACAGCCGTGCCGGGCCCGGAGCGCATCGCGCTGCTGCTCCATGACGCGGTCCAGGCGCTCGCGCGTGAGGCCCTCGGTCGCCTGGCCGACGGAGCGGCAGGCCGTGATGTAGGCATCGAAGAGATCCTCGGCCTGAGCCGGGGGAGAGGCCTGCGTCGAGGCCGATCGCGCAGAGACTTCGCCATGCGCTCGTGCGTGGAGGTTGGCCTTGAAGACGTGGCGCTCGTAGGTTCCGTCCTCGATCTTGCGGAGGACGAGATCCCACTGCCGGCGCTGGATCAAGAAGCGCGAGCAGAGGCTCGAGAACTTGAAACGCAGCCCCGTATTCTGGATCGGGACGTTCGAAAGGAGCGCGATCAGCTTCTGCACCTCGGCACGAAGCTGTGAGGGCTCGCGCGGGCGCGCACCCAGGAAATACTGCTCGTAGTCGAGGCGAAGCTGCTTCGTCTTCGCATCGAGGATCTGGAGGTCTTCCTCGATCGTCACCGTCGGCCTCCCGCACCGGGGAAATCGGTGCGGCGCGCGACCTCCTTGAGGAGGAGGGCCATCGGGTACACTCCGGTGCAGGTGGCGCGCATCCTCCTTCGTAACGCCCTGCTTCTCGATCCCGAGGCCCCGGCGCCCCTGCCCGCTTCCCTGCTTCTCGACGACGGCCGCATCGCGGCACGGCTCGGCGCCGATGCCATGGGAGCGGGCGATGCGGTGGTGATCGACGTTGCAGGGGCGGGCCTCGCGCCCGGCTTCCTGGACGTGCACTGGCACGGTCGGCTGCCCTTCACCCGACCCGAGGCTCTCGCACGAGCCCTCCAGGAGGCCTCGCGCGCGCGCGTGCAAGAGGGCGTCACCGCATTCGTGCCCACGAGCGTGGCGACGGCGCCCCCCGAGCTTGCGGCCTTCATAGCGGGCCTCGCATGGGCGCTCGGCACCGAGCGCTGGGAAGGCGCTCGGCCGCTCGGCCTCCACCTCGAAGGGCCGTGGATCAGCCCACAGGCTGCGGGCGCCCAGCCGGAGGCTGGCATTCGCCCCGTTGATCTGGACGAGGTGCGTACGCTCCTCGATCGAGGAGGCGACGCGATCCGGATGGTCACGCTGGCACCGGAGATCCCCGGTGCAGACGGGCTGCTGGCCGAGCTCGAACGTCGCAGCATCGTCGCGGCGCTCGGTCACTCGCTGGCGAAGGCCCGAGACGTCGAGCGGGCCGTGGACGGAGGCGCGCGGCACGTGACGCATCTCTTCAATGCCATGAGCCCGTTCCACCACCGCGAGCCGGGCCTCGCGGGATGCGCGCTCTCCGACGAGCGCCTGAGCTTCGA
>CAYOIG010000161.1:0-1665 GCA_964403915.1 uncultured Myxococcaceae bacterium | reverse complement strand
GCGTCTCGAGGCATAGGCCCTCGAGGAGGCGCTCGGTGAGCGGCGCGATTTCGAGGGTGGAACACAGCCCGACGGCTCTCACGCAGCGCGCAAGAAGCGCCATGTATGCGAGGTTCTCGCCAATCAGCTGCGCGTGCTCGGCCGCGAGGCCCGCGTTGCCCGGAAGCGGCGCGCGCTCGGGCGCTCCATCGTCGGCGCGGTGGCTGGGCTGCGGCATGCGGGCTTTCCGGCGGCGAGATCGCCCCCTCCGCAGGCTCATCGGCTGGTTGGCGCCGCCTCTTCACCGGCAGCCCGCAGGCAGATCCCGGCCTACGCGATCTCCCCGATCAGGGAGTGCGGGGTGGCCTCGATGATCCGGGCCGGAACGATCTCGCCCGGCGCTGGCGATTGGCCCCGCCCGGTCACGAAGTTGACCACCCGATGCCAGGGGTCGCGTCCACTCGGCTGGCCGCCGCGTCGGCTCTCACCCTCGATCAGGACCGACGTCTCGCCGCCGACCCGCCGGCGGTGCGCATCGAGGGTGAGGCCGCGCAACAGGGCCTGCAGCTCCTCGAGTCGCTCCTGCACCAGCTCGGGCGCGGGAGCATCGCCGAGGCCGGTCGCGAGCGTCCCGGGGCGCGCCGAGTATTTGAAGGTGTAGGCGTCCACGAAGCCGGCCTCCTCGACGGCGTCGACGGTCGCGCGGAAGTCTGCGTCGGTCTCGCCGGGGAAGCCCACGATGAGGTCGGTGGTGAGCGCGAGATCGGGCCGCGAGGTGCGCAGCCTCTCCACGAGGCGAAGGTAGTCCTCTGCCCGGTAGCGGCGGCGCATGCGCGCGAGCACGGCATCCGAGCCGCTCTGGAGCGGCAGGTGGACGTGGGGGCAGAGCTTCGGCTCGGCGCCGTGGGCGTCGATGAGCGCCTCGTCGAAGAACAGCGGGTGCGGGCTCGTATAGCGTAGGCGCTCGAGGCCCGGGATCTCCGCCAGGCGCCGGAGAAGCGCAGCGAACGGCAGCGTCCCGGCCTGCTGGCTGCGCCCCCGGCCGGCGTCGTGGCGCCCGTAGGCGTTCACGGTCTGGCCGAGGAGCGTAATCTCGCGTACGCCGCGCGCTGCGAGTCGCTCTGCCTCGAGAATCACGTCGGCGGCGGGCCGGCTGATCTCGCGGCCCCGCGTCGCCGGGACGACGCAGAAGCTGCAGAACATGTCGCAGCCTTCCATCACGGTGACGAAGGCCCGGCCGGGGCTCGTTCCCTCGAAGTCCGGATGACGATCGGGCAGCTCGAAGCGCTCGAGAGAGCGGGTCTCGCCCGTGCGCGCCACGCGCACGCCGCGGCAGGCGGCCTCCACCATGGCGGGCACGAGGCGAAGATTGTGCGTCCCGAACACGAAGTCGAGGTGCGGGAACCGCGCCAGGAGGGCATCGCCCTCCTGCTGCGCCACGCAGCCGCCGACGCCGACGACACGCCCCGCCTGCACCTGCTTCCAGCCCCGGAGGATGCCGAGGTCGGTATACAGGCGGTGCTCGGCCTTCTCGCGCACCGAGCAGGTGTTCACGACCAGCAGGTCGGCCTCCTCCTCGCTCGCGGCCAGCGCGAATCCGCCGTGGTAGAGCAGGTTTGCGATCTTCTCGGTGTCGTGGACGTTCATCTGACAGCCGTACGTCCGGATCCGGAACCGGCGAGCCGG
>CAYOIG010000160.1:0-2740 GCA_964403915.1 uncultured Myxococcaceae bacterium | reverse complement strand
CGTAGATCACCCGCGCGTGCGCCGCATGCGGGTCGATCAGCAGCAGGGCCTGCGGGGCCTCGGCGAGCAGATAGGTGCACTGGCGCTGGCCGAGCGCCTGCTTCACGGCATTCGACACGAGCTGGTGTATGGCGCGCGGATCGGCGAACCGCACTTCCCATTTGGCCGGATGCACGTTCACGTCGACGGCCCCGGGCGGCAGGCCGAGGAAGATCACCGCCGCCGGAAAGCGGCCGCGCGGGAGCACGTCGCGGTAGGACTCGAGCACGGCGTGGCGCAGCAGCCGGTCGCGCACGGGCCGCCCGTTCACGAACAGGTACAGGCTCTCGGCCGTCGGGCGGTGGCGATCCGGCCGCGAGACGAGGGCGTGCACCTCGGCCTCCCCTTCGCGGCGACGCCCCTCGACCATGGCCGCGGCATCCGCTTCGGAGAGCACCGCCGCCACGCGCGCAACCGGGTCGGTCGCCGCGGGCCAGACGAGGGCGGGCCGGTCGTCACGCAGCAGCTCGAGGTGCAGGGCCGGCTGCGCGAGGGCCAAGCGCGAAGCCCAGTCGGCGACATGCCCCCACTCGGTCTGCGCGGACTTGAGAAATTTTCGCCGGGCCGGAACGTGCGCGAAGAGGTCGGCCACCTCGATCCGCGTGCCCTCGGGCGCGCCGGCGGGCCGAGCGTCGACCACCTCGCCGCCCTCGACCCGGAGCTCGAAGCCTTCGGCCGCGCCCCGGGCTCGGGTTCGCAGCAGAACGCTCGAGACGGAGGCGATGGCCGGCAGCGCCTCGCCGCGGAACCCATAGGTGGTGATCCGCGAGAGGTCGGCGGCCGTGGCGAGCTTGCTCGTGGCATGCCGCCGCAGCGCCAGCCGGGCCTCGGCTGGCGTCATCCCGATCCCGTCGTCGGTCACGGCGAGCAGCTCGGCACCCCCCCCGCGAACCTCGATCCGGATCCGGTGCGCCCCCGCATCGAGCGCGTTCTCGACCAGCTCCTTGGCCACCGAGGCGGGCCGCTCGACCACCTCGCCGGCCGCGATCTGGTCGACGAGAGCGTCGGGGAGCACGCGGATCGAAGGCCGTGCCGGGGCAGGGCCCGGGGTTGCCAAGCCGGGCTCGATCGTCATCCTCCCTCCCCTCGCCAGGCTCCGGGGGTATCACGCGGCAGGCCCCGCGGTCAACCGCCGGGTGCGGGGCCGGCGCCGCACTCGCAGGTCGATTGACAAACGGTGCGCGCTTCCAATAGATTTTGGGTGCCGGCGTGATGCGTTGGGGGGAATCGCCATGGCGCTCGGACAAGATGAAGGCATGTCGATCAAGGCCGCGACCGCGGGATGGACCGCGCGCCCGGTCGGTCGCAGGCGCGAAGACCGCATCGTCGGCGCGAGCCGTGCGACGGAGCGCGTGATCGAGCAGATCAGCGCGGCGGCGCGCTCGGAGCTGCCCGTCCTGATCGTGGGGCCTTCCGGCACCGGAAAGGAGTTCGCCGCGCGCGCCGTACACGCGTGGGGAAGCCGGGCCGATGCGCCGTTCGTGACACTCGCCTGTGACGCCCTGCCCGAAGCGATCCAGGCGCGCGAGTTCTTCGGCAGCGCAGCCGGCGCGAGCCCGCAGCTGCCGGAGGCACAGGACGGTGCGCTCGCGCGCGCGGCAGGTGGCAGCCTCCTGATCGAGCAGATCGAGCGTCTTCGCGGCGACGTCGCCGAGACGCTGGCGCGCGCCCTTGCCGATCGGCGCTTTCGCCGGGCCGGCGAAGAGGGGGCGCTCCCCCTCACGGCGCGCCTGATCGTTGCGGCAGAGGCCCGGCCCTCGGCGACCTTCCTCGGCGGACTTCCGCACCACACGATCGAGCTGGTGCCGCTCGCCGAGCGGCGCGAAGACATCCTGCCGCTCGCCGCACACTTCCTGGCCTCGTCGGCCGAAGAGATCGGTGTCGTGCCGGTGGGCTTCACGGCCGACGCCCGCGCATTCCTGCTCGCCGAGCCGTGGCCGGGCAACGTTCGCGAGCTGCGCCAGCGCATCCGGCAGGCCGTGCGCCTCTCGTCGGGAGGCGCGGTCAGCGCAGAGGCGCTGCTGCTCGCGGGCGACGGCGACGAGATCCCGTCGTTCAAGGAGGCCAAGCGCGCCTTCGAGACGCGCTACGTGGTCAACCTGCTGCGGCGCTGCTCGGGCAACATCAGCCGTGCGGCGCGCCTCGCAAAGAAGGACCGCAAGGACTTCTACGACGTGATCCGCAGGACGGGCATCGATCCGACGCAGTTCCGCTGAGCCCCGCGGCGAGGGAGCGCAGCGCGCCCTCGCCAGCCCGTCGCGCTACGGTCGGTGCATGCGCGCCGCCGTCGTGCAGATGACCTCCGTGGACGATCTCGCCGCCAATCTCGCCGCTGCGGAGACGCTGATCGGCGAGGCCGCCGCACGCGGCGCCGGCCTGGTGGCGCTCCCGGAGAACTTCGCCTTCCTTCGCCGCGAGGGGCAGCCCATCCCGTGCGCGCAGCCGCTCGGGGGCGAGATCGTGACCCGGCTGCGTGCGTGGGCGCAGCGCTTCGGTATCTGGCTTGTCGGCGGAAGCTTCCCGGAGCAGATCCCGGGCGAGGCGCGGGTTCACAACACCTGCGTGTGTTGCTCGCCCGAGGGCGCGATCGCGGCCGTCTACCGCAAGATCCATCTCTTCGACGTCGATCTGCGCGCCCGCGGCGGCGATCTCTACCCGGAATCGGCGGCGGTCGCGCCCGGCACCGAGCTCGCCCTCGCGC
>CAYOIG010000159.1:0-6571 GCA_964403915.1 uncultured Myxococcaceae bacterium | reverse complement strand
GGGCCTGCGCAGTGTGCTGATCGAGCCCGGCTTCGTGCGCACCGGCATGACAGCGGGCCTTCCTGAGCCTCCGTTCGCCGCGGACGCCGACGTCGTCGCGCGCGGCATCGTCCGGGCGATCGACCGAAGGTCCGCCGTGGCCTACGTGCCTCGGATCTGGGCCCTCGTGGCGATCGTCCTGCGTCTGCTGCCGCGTGCCGTGCTGCGACGGCTCGATTTCTAGGGACGACCGGAGTGACGCCGGGGGCACCCAGCGGGGCCGCGGCAGGCACGCGGGCTAGAGGCGCTGCAGCAGCGCCGCATTCGGCGCCGGGCTCGCTCCCCGTCGTGCCAGCACGAACTCGCCGGACTCGCCCACCACACCGAAGGCTCCGGAGCGGAGCGCACGCTCGAGCATCGGTTTCTCGTCGGGCCGCGCCGGGAGCGGGAAGAGCAGCCACTCCGCATCGAAGATGCCGGCGCGAAGCGTGTAGGAATAGGCTCGGCTCGAGACCTGGGGCACGATCTGCTCGGAGCTGGCGATGCGCGCGGTCGGTGGCACGCGGGCGATCAGCAGATGGAGCGCGTCGCGCCGGGCGCGCTCCGCGTCGGAGAGCCCGAAGACGAAGCGGTCGAAGCCGGCGCGGGCCGTCTGCTGCTGCAGCACGGCGCCGTGCTGATGGCTCGTCACCAGCATCGCGGCCAGGAGCGCGAGGAGCCAGGCGCGGTGGCGCACGAGGCCCTCTGGATCTCCGGCGAAACGAGGCGTTCCGATCCAGTCCAGATGGTGAACCACGGCGATGAACAGGAACATCGTCCAGAAGGTGGTGTACTGGAACGAGATCTCGATCATCGGCGGATACCGGGTCGCCAGCAGCGTGAAAAAGAAGCCCGGCACCGAGAGCAGGAGGCCCGCCGGTCGCCGCCAGGGCAGGAAGACCAGAGGCGCCGCGATCTGGAGCAGATAAACCAGCTTCTCGCGCTCGAGCAGCGTATGCAGCGTGTAGCCGGGGTTTCCGATCACGGTGAGAAGCACGCCACCGAAGCCGCTCATTCCGGCGGGCAACAGGTCCTGGTACTGGTTCACGTAGGACGACTGCCCGGCGAGCGCTGCCGGCATCACCAGCATCTTGATCACGAGGAAGTGCAGGAGGCCGAGCACGCCGATCGCGGCGCCGAGGCGCGGCCGCAGCCCCGTCAGCACCAGGTAGGCGCCGAGCAGCCCGACGCAGCCCGCAACGTCCTCGCGCACCGAGATCGTGAGCAGGGCGAAGACCAGCGCCGGCAGCGTGCGCTCCGACTCCGCGAAGTAGAGCGTGAACCACAGGAAGAAGGGCGCGAGCGGGAGGTAGTGGAACTCATAGAGATTGGCGCCGTGCAGGGGGGCGTAGAGCAGATAGGCGACTGCGATCGCGCAGGCGCTCCAGGCGCCGAAGCGGCGCCGTCCCAGCAGGTAGAGAGGAAGCGCGGCAAAGCCTGCCAGCACGGATTGGAGCACGAGCAGCGTCTCGGGCCGCGGGGCGAGCGCGTAGAACGGGGCGAGCACGAACGAGAGGTAGGTGTGGTGGAAGCCGAGATGGGAGCCGAGCGGACCGCCGCCATGGGGCGTCGTGCGGAAGAGAGGTGCGCCGTGGATGAGATTCCACATCAGGTTGTTCTCGACGCCGAGATCGAAGCTCGAGGTGCGCAGCGCCTGGTGATTGAGAACGGTGTAGGTCGAGAAGTACGCGGCGTAGGCCGTGGCCGCGAGCAGCACGAGGCCAAGGGGAGCTCCAAACGTCTCGAGCCGGCCGAGCGTGCGACGCAGCGGCGCGAGGCGGGATGCTGCACCCGCGAAGACGGGAGGCCCTGCGAGGGCCAGTCTCAGCAGACCGATCGCCGAGAGTCCGAAGAGCGATGCGAGAGCGAGAAATTCGAGCTCCCGCTCGCGCCAGAGGTCGACGTAGAGGAGCAGCGGGAGGAGTCCGGCCAGCACGAGCGGAGCCAGTCGCTGCGAGAGGCGCTCGGCGAGCGCGAGTCCCCGTTCGCGATCCGTGGCGGCGAGCAGTGCGCCTGCGCCGGCTGCGAGAAGGGCTCCGCACGCGAGCGCCGAGGCGAGGCCGAAGCGTGCGGCGGGAGGAATCTGGTTCTGCGCGAGATACTCCGGCAGGGAGGCCCAGGCGGCGAGCGACCAGAGAGCCATGGCGAGCGACGCGCCGATCGCGGCGAGCAGGCCGAGCGTTCTCGCGATTCGGGTGAGAAGGGGCGCAGACTGCTGCCCTGCTACCGGTTGCGCATGCGTGTCCGCTTCCATGCCCGCTCCCCTCCTGCCGTCGCGGGCAGACTCTAGCCGGAGCCCGGCGCGAGGCCGTCCGCCTGCGGCTTGCTCGTGCGCCTTCCGAAGAGCGCCGTCACGGAGAAGACGGTGACGATCTCGGCGAGACTCATCCAGACGAAGGCTTCGTCGGAGACCGGCAGGACGAGCAGGATCGCCTGCGACACGGCGGCGAACAGACAGAGCGCCACACCGGCCGCTTCGTGGCGAACCCAGAGCAGCGCGAGCCCGATCAGCGCCGCGTGGTAGTAGCCCGTGAGCTGCGTGGCGATCGGGATGATCCCGGTTCCGAGCGCGAGCACGACCCAGTCTTCCGCGCCGCGCACGGCGCGTACGAGAAGGACGGCGTAGGCCGCCGCCAGCACGGCGTAGATCCACCAGCGCTGCTCGAAATGACGGCGCTGGGCGAGCTTCCACCCGAGGTAGGGATCGGCGGCTTGCAGATTCTCGAGCGCGCTCGCCCGCGAGGCGTGGTCCCAGGCGACGACGGTGCGCAGACCCATCTGGTTGAGGAGCGGCGTCGCGAGGTGCTTGCGGCTGTTGCCGACGAAGCCCGTCCAGGCCTCGGAACCGTTCTGCCACGTGGCGAGCGGTAGCAGCAGGCCGAGCGCCAGCAGACAGCCGGCGGCAAAGCGCAGGTGCCCGCGCGCGGGGCGGAGGCTCCGGCCGCGCAGCGCCGCGACGGCGCTCGCGAGCACGAGCGCGGCCACGGCGAAGCCCGGAAAGACCCGGAGCAGGGTCGAGAGCGTTGCGAACGCTCCCGCGACGAACGGCCACCCGCGGCGCAGGCAGGCGATTGCGAGCACGAGCGCCACCAGCCAGTCCTGCCGCAGCAGGCTGCCCCCCGTCCAGGTCGAGTCTGCGAAGCCGTTCGTTCCCCAGAACACCGCCGCCACGCACGCCGTGCGCCAGCCGAATGCGAGGACGACACCAGTCCACATCGCGAGCAACAGGAGGGGGTCCAGCAGCGAGAGCAAGAACATCCAGCGCTCGGCGCCGCCCTCCGCGCCCGCGAGCGACGCCGCGGCCAGCAGCCAGACCGGTGAGCCGTTGAAGCCGTGGTCCATCTGAAGCCGGCGCCATTCGAGCGTCGGCAGGCCGCTGCGAAACCACGCCACGTCCGCCGTGAATTGCCGCCAGCGCTCCGGAGAGAAGTGCTCCTTGCAGCGCTCGGGTGCTGCTGCGGTCCGCGACCCGCGCTCGATCAGATTCGTCTCGAGGTTGCGCACGCGGCGCCCTTCGAGATCGGCGCCAAGGCCGGCTTCGACGTCGGCAATCACCGTGCAGGCGTAGAGGCGCGTGTAGCCGAGCTCGGCGAAGTAGCGTGCGCCCATGAAGTAGTGGTAGGCGTCGTGCGCATGGACCCAGCCCGGAAGGCTGAAGAAGCTCCACCAGCTGAGCCCGCCGGCGAGGCCGAGGACGAGCAGCGCCGCGTCGCGGCCGCGACGTGCGGCCGCGGGGCGACCCGCGTGGCGCAGCGCAAGACCCAGGAGCAGCAGCGCCGCGGTCGTGATCGCGAGGCCGAGCTTCACGAGGCTCGCTACACCGGGCCCGAGCCAGACGCCGGGATTCAATTCGGGGCCCCCTCGCTTTGCCGCCAGTAGCGCTTCGGCCGGTGTCTTCGCCAGCGCCCGGACGCGGCGGAGAGTACCGAACGCGGGTCCAGGGGCGCGGGGGCGGCGTTATGCTGCGGGTCTTTGCGGAGATCCCCATGCCGCCCGACGCTCCCGTGCCCGCCGCCCCCCGTCTGCCGTACCGAGATGCCTCGCTCTCGATCGAGACGCGCGCTCGCGATCTGCTCGCGCGTATGACGCGGGAGGAGAAGCTCGCGCAGATCGTGGGCGTGTGGTCCACGACGCTGCGGGACGAGTCGGGATTCAGCGCCGAGAAGGCGCGCCGGGAGCTGGCCCACGGCATCGGGCACGTCACCCGCATCGGCGCCGCCACGACGCTGCGCCCGGCCGAGAGCGCGCGCTTCGCCAACGAGATCCAGCGCTTCCTGCGCGAGCAGACTCGTCTTGCGATTCCGGCCATCGTGCACGAGGAGAGCTGCGCCGGCTACACGGCGCGCGACGCCACCTGCTTCCCGCAGGCGCTCGGCCTCGCGGCCAGCTTCGAGCCGGCCCTCGTGGAAGAGATGGGCCGTGTCATCCGCGCGCAGATGCGGGCCGTCGGTGCCCACCACACCCTGGCGCCCGTGCTCGACGTGGCGCGGGATCCGCGCTGGGGACGGATGGAGGAGAGCTTCGGCGAGGATCCCTACCTCGTGGCGCAGATGGGCGTGGCCTACGTGCGCGGGGTGCAGGGCGAAGACCTCGCGCAGGGCGTCGCGGCGACCGGCAAGCACTTCCTGGGCTACGCCGCCTCCGAGGGCGGGCTCAACTGGGCGCCGGCGCATCTCGGCCCGCGTGAGCTGCGCGACGTCTACGCGTTCCCGTTCGAGGCGGCGATCCACGAGGCGGGTCTCGCCTCGGTGATGAACGCCTACCACGAGCTCGACGGCGTCCCGTGCGGCGCCTCCCGGGAGCTCTTCGAGGAGCTGCTTCGCAAGCGCCTCGGCTTCACGGGCGTGGTCGTTACGGATTACTTCACCGTGCCCACCCTCGCGAGCTATCACCGCGTGGCGGCCGACAAGACCGAGGCGGCCCGCCTCGCGCTCGAGGCCGGAATGGACGTCGAGCTGCCGCAGCGAGATGCCTATGGCGACCCGCTGGCGGAAGCCCTCCGGCAGGGGCGCATCGACCCCGCGCTGGTCGATCGCGCAGTGCTTCGCGTGCTGTGCCAGAAGCTCGCGCTCGGCCTCTTCGAACGTCCGTTCGTCGACGCGGGGTGCGCAGCGGAGGTCTTCGATACGGCGGATCAGCGGGCGCTCGCACGCCGGCTGGCCGTGAAATCGATGGTGTTGCTGCGCAACGAAGGCGATCTGCTGCCGCTCGATCCGCACATCCGACACCTTGCCGTGATCGGCCCCAGCGCCGACAGCGTTCGCTTGCTGCAGGGCGACTATCACTACCCGACGCATCTCGAGATCCTGCACGGGCCCATCGACGAGCAGGATCTCTCGCCGCGCCCGGAGGGCGGCAAGGCCAACCTCGCGCTGCACTTTCCAGCGATGGTGACGATCCTCGCCGGTATCCGAGCGGCGGTTTCGCCGGCGACGCAGGTCGTCTACGCCCGTGGCTGCGACACCTGCGGGCCGTCGCGGGACGGCTTCGCCGAGGCCGTTGCGGCAGCACGCGGAGCCGATGCCGTCGTTCTCGTCGTGGGCGGGCGGTCGGGCCTCGTGGACGGCTGCACCAGCGGCGAGTCGATCGACCGCGCGACGCTCGGCCTTCCGGGGGTGCAGCAGTCGCTGGTGGAGGCGGTGGTCGCCGCGGGCCGCCCGACGGTGCTGGTGCTCGTGGATGGTCGCCCGCTCGCGCTGCCGCTCGTCGCAAGCCAGGTGCCGGCCGTGCTGCTGGCGTGGCTACCGGGAGAGGAGGGCGGGAGCGCCGTGGCCGAGGTGCTCTTCGGTAGCGCCAGCCCGGGCGGCCGCCTTCCGGTCTCGTTTCCGGCCAGCGAAGGCCAGCTCCCCGTCTTCTACGCCCACAAGCCGAGCGGCGGGCGCTCCCACTGGCGCGGAAGCTACGTGGACGGCTCGGTGAAGCCGCTCTTCCCCTTCGGCCACGGCCTCTCCTACGGCCGCTTCTCCTACGAGAAGCTCTCCGTGACGCCCGATCGGATCGATCCGGAGGGAGACGTCACCATCTGCGCCGAGATCGTGAACGAAGGCTCCCGGGCGGCAGAGGAGGTCGTGCAGCTCTACGTGCACGACGAGATTGCGAGCGTGACCCGCCCGGTGATGGAGCTGCGCGGCTTCGTACGGCTCGCGCTCGCGCCCGGCGAGCGCTGCGGCGTGCGCTTCACCCTGAACGCGACGCAGCTCGCCTTCCACGACACGGACCTCGTCCGCGTGATCGAGCCCGGCGCGATCGAGGTGCTGCTCGGAGCCTCGTCGGCCGACGTGCGCCTGCGGGGCCGCTTCGAGGTCGTGGGAGAGCGGCGCGTGATCACGCGGCCCGCACGCTTCACGACGCCGGTGAGGGTCACGCTCGTGGGGTGAGGCGGCGGACGAGCCGCCGCTGCCCGCCGCTGCCCGCCGCCGCGCGCCGCCTACTGGCTCGCGGCGTCGA
Organism: uncultured Myxococcaceae bacterium; assembly: GCA_964403915.1. GTDB lineage: Bacteria > Myxococcota_A > UBA9160 > UBA9160 > UBA9160 > MYXO. Next base: position 106 of record CAYOIG010000159.1, on the reverse strand, counting down.
GCACGCGAACGCCCTGGGGCGGATCGATGTCGATCTCGAAGCTCTGCATCAGGCGTGCCACGGTCATGTAGAAGCCGATCGCGAGCACCAGCTCGACCAGCTCCTG
>CAYOIG010000158.1:0-1987 GCA_964403915.1 uncultured Myxococcaceae bacterium | reverse complement strand
GGCTGCGCGGCGTTGCCGAGCCTGCACCCGATTCGCTCGTCTGCGCGACGAGCGTCGGCTTCCTCGGTCTCGACCCGATTTTGTGTAGTGAGGCGCCGGAACCCGGCGGCCTCGATCTCCTGAACGCCGAAGCGAGCGCGCTGATGCAGAGCTGGACCGGTATCGGCACCGCTCCGCCGCGCGCAGACGATCCGCGCCCGCAGCCCGGCACCGTGGGCTACACCGGCGGGCCGATCTGCACGCGAGTCATGCCCGATGGCGGGCTGGTGATCCTGCCGGGCTGCCGCGGCCCTGCCGATCCCGGCTACGACCCTGCGATCGACGGCCCGGACCCTGCGACGATCTCGATCGGCTATCCGAGCCCGGGCGGCCTCGCTCCGGGGCTCGGCGATCCCGCCCTCGGGCCGGTCCTCTGGCTCGGCGGACATCCCTTCACCGGACAGGCCTGGCGGAACGAGATGGCGGCCCTCTCCTGGAATCTCCAGATGCTCCTCGTGGGTTCGTCGATCAGCCCGGGCACGCCCGGCGCCGCTCCGGCCGAGGCGTTCGACCCGGGCCGCGCCTACCGGCTCGATGGCTGCTCGTATCTCCTGCCTGCCGGCTGCTCCGCGGTGCAGGCCTTCCAGACCCTCGTTCTGGACGGCCTGCCCGACGATCCGCGCGGCGTGCCGTTCTCGCGCTGGCTCTGGAAGCTGGGCGCGAGCTACCGCATCACGGAGGCGAGCGGTGAGCTCGCGGCCCTGGTGGGCGGCCGGCTGCACGCGGCAGGCCCCGCCCGGAGCGAGCTGCCCGGAGCCGCCGCTCTCGTCGCCTTCTTTGCGACACCGCCGCCTGTCATCGATGCGGATGCAGACGACGTGCGCGAGCCGAAGGACCGCTGCCCTGCGCGCTCCGATCCCGCGCAGGAGGACGCCGATGCCGATCTCGTCGGGGATGCGTGCGACGTCTGTACGCTCGACGCGGATCCTCTCCAGCGCGATACGGATGGCGACGGCATCGGCAACCGCTGCGATGCAGACTTCGACAACGATGGTCGCGTGGGCCTGCGCGACTTCCTGCTGCTCAAGGCGCGACTGTTCACGCGCGATCTGCATGCGGATCTCGATGGCGACGGTCGCGTGAGCCTTCGCGACCTCGCCCTCTTCAAACGGCGGCTCTTCCGGCCGCCGGGGCCCGCGGCACCGCAGTCGCAGTAGGGGCCGGCAGCGCGACGCCCTCTCTCGGATCGGCCCCGCCGTGGTAGGATCGCGCGCCATGGTGCGTCCCCGCGCCCGGGCGAGCTCGGCGCTGCCCGTGGCCCTCGCTCTCGCCGCCGTCGTGCTCGGCGGCTTCGCCCTGCGTTCGGTCGGCCTCGAGGGAGTCTTCCCCACGCCCGGCGTGGTCGTGCTCGAGAACGGGGACGGCCCCTACCACGCGCGGCTCTCCCACTACGCCTTCGCGAACTTCCCGGCCTTCCTCGGCTTCGACCCGTATCTCGCAGGTCCCCTTGGTGGCGCAGTTCCGTGGCCGCCGGGCTTCGATCTCGCGATCGCGGCGGCAGCGCATCTCCTCGGAGCCACGGAGATCGATCGTGTGCTGGCCTGGTCGGGGCCCGTGCTCGGCGCCCTGGCCGTCGCCGCGGTGTACGCCGCCGCGCGCGCGCTGCTGCCGCCGGCCTTCGCACTGCTCGCCGCGCTGCTCGAAGCCGGCTTCGGCATCACCATCGCGTACAGCATCGTTGGCAGCGGGGACCACCACGGCTGGGTGGGGCTGCTCGGTGCGGCCTGGCTGGCGCTCGCCCTCTGGTTCGTGTCACCGAAATCCGGTCGCGGCGGGTCGTGGATCCTCGGCCTCGGGATCGCCCTCGTCCGCGCGACCATGCTCGCGAGCTGGAGCGGGAGCCTGCTCTACGTCGCGATCGCCGATGGCGCGCTGCTGCTCGCCTGCACGCTCTCGGGCGATGCGAGGCGGCTGCGGCTGCTCGGACTCGGGGCGCTGCTCTCCGCCG
>CAYOIG010000157.1:0-2810 GCA_964403915.1 uncultured Myxococcaceae bacterium | reverse complement strand
CTGCTCGGCGTCGCCAGCGTCGGCGTCGATCTGCTGGCGAGCGCCCTCGGTGCGAAGCGCTTCGGCGCGAGCCCCCGTGCCCTCGTGGGTGCCGCCCTCGGCGCCCTGGTGGGGCTCTTCTTCGGCCTGCCGGGCCTCGTGCTCGGCCCCTTCGTCGGCGCCGTCCTCGGCGAGTACTCCGCGCGCCGCAACCTCGCGCAGGCCGGCCGCGCGGGGGTCGGCACCTTCCTCGGCCTGCTCTTCGGCGCGGCGGCGAAGGCGGCCCTCGCGCTCGCGATGGTCGCAGTCTTCGCTGCCGCGTACTTCGTCTAGAACTGCGCGCGCCCCGTCGCGCCGTGGGGGGGAGGGGGATCCCTGCTACCCGCCCACCGCCCGCATCAGCTCTGCGTACGCGCGCGCGCGCTCCCCGGGCCCATACACAGTTCGTAGCGCCTCCGCTGCGCCTCGCGTGATGGCCTCGGCGCGCGCGCGATCCGTGAGCGCTGCGATCAGGCCCTCGGCGAGTCCCGCTGCGTCGGGGGGCGTGAGGATCGAGAACTCGGGCGCGAGGATCTGGTTGTGGATCGGGCGATCCGTCGCCACCACGGGTCTTCCCGAGTCGAGATACGAGAAGAGCTTGCCGGGAGGATTGATGCCCTGGACGCGCGGCGAGACCAGCACGTCCGCCGCGGCGAGGAAGACCGGCATCTCGTGCTGCGGGCGGTGCTCGACGAAGACGATGCGATCGCGCACGCCGAGGCGCGCGGCCTGTGCGCCGAGGGCGTCGATCTGCGGCCGCGTTCCGCCCACGAGCACGAAACGGGCCTCGGGGCAGCGCGCCACCACCGCCGGCACCGCATCGATCAACAGGTCGAGGGCCTGGAGCGCGACGAAGCTGCCTGCATAGAGCACGACGCGGTGCTCCATCGAGAGACCGAGGCTCTCGCGCAGGCGCGTGCCCTCTTCGGCCGACGCTCTCTCCCCCAGCGCGAAGCGATTGAGGATCGTCACCACGCGCGCGGCCGGCCAGCTCGCACGCGCCGCCGCGGCCACGCCAGGGGAGATGGCGACCGTCGCGCGCGCCCGCTTCAGCGTGAAGCGCTCCACGAAGCGGAAGATGGCCACCACGGCCTCGAGATTGCTGAAGCCCCAGTCGCGAATCTGCAGCGGCAGGCTCGAGTGCATGTCGTAGACGAAAGGCGTGCGGAAGAGCGGACAGAACAGCGCTGCGAGAAAGCCAGCCTCCTCGTGGGTGTAGACGAGGTCGTAGCGCCGCCGCACGAGCAGCCCGAGAAAGGCGAAGAGCAGGAGCACGTCGAACCAGATCTTGAGCAGAGAGGGCCCCTGCCGGATGTCGCGCGAGAAATGCGGGCCCCGTGCGCGGTGTACGGTGATCGGAAGATCGGGCGGCGCATCGCCGGGGCCGTAGGTCAGCACCTCGACTTCGTTCCCGAGGTCGCGAAGGTCCTTGATGCGGTGGTAGGCCGAGAGAGGCGTTCCGCGCGCCGAATAGAAGAGCTGCGGGATCAGCATCAGGATCTTCACGCGTTCAGACTTCCCAGAAGCTCACGAGCCGGACGCCCGCCGCCGCGCACAGGTGCGAGAACGCATCGGACGTGAGGAAGCGCAGCTCGTCGTGGCGGCGCGTCGAGCCGGGCTTGTCGGCGTCGGCGCGAGCGTCGCCCGGATGGCAGAACATCTCGGTCAGAACGCCCGGCCGTCGCAGCAGTGCCGCGCGCGCGACGTCGCTTCCGGCGGTCATGAGCTGCACGACGCCGAGCGTGCGCGACGGGTGCCGCAGGCCGCGGGCGCTCGCCTCTCGCGCGAAGCCGCGGGCGAGGCGCTGCCGGGCCGCACGCGAAAGCCCGGGCAGGATGCCGAGCCCGAGCGGCCAGGCGCCCTCCTCGAGGGTGCAGCGGACGCGCGCGATGCCGAGCTCGGCGGCGAGACGGGCCACCACCGCACCGACCCCGGGAAGCTGGTGCAGGTGCTTGTGCGAGTCGAGATGGGAGATCTCGACGCCGCTCTCACGGACCCGTTCGATCTGCGCGCGCAGCTCGCGTTCCACGTCCGCTGGATCGAGGCAGCGCAGCAGCGCCCGCAGGCCCTGTGTGCGCTTGCGGTGGAAGCAGCCGCTCGCGTCCACGAGGCTCGGAGCGGCCGTGAGCGGACGGCCCTCGCAGAGGTTGAGGTGCACGCCAAAGCTCGTTCGCCGGTCGCGCGATCGCGGCGCGGCCCAGGCCAGCGCCCGCTTCGTGGCGGGCATGTTGGCGAGGATCGTGGTGCTGGTGACGGCGCCCTGCTCGAGGCAGGTGGTGATGCCCGCCGTGATGGGCTCGGTCTCGCCGAAGTCGTCGGCGTTGACGACGAGCCGGCTCTCCGCGCCGTTCGCGGCCGGAGTCGGTCCCGTGCTAACGGGCGGCATCGAGCCTGCCCTCGCGAGCGCGAAGCCAGAGTTCGAGCACGTAGAGGGCCCAGAGGCGATGCGCGTGGTTGTGCCGCCGCGCGCGATGCTCCTCCAGTAGCCGCTGCACGGGCTCGGGGCGGAAGATGCCGCGCGCGCGGATCGAGTCGGGGCTGAGGAGCCTCGCGACCCGGCGCCCGAGCGGGCCATCCCCGCGCAGCCACAGCTTCATCGGAACCGAGTGGCCGAGCTTGTCCTTGCGGTGGTTGATGACGTCGGGCAGCACGCCCTCCATGGCCTCGCGGAACAGGCGCTTGGTGCGCTCGAGGCCTTCGAGCTTCTTCGAAGCCGGGATCCGCGCGCCGTACTCGACCAGCTCCCGGTCGTAGAACGGGGATCGCGCCTCGACGCCGAAGCGGCGGAGCAG
>CAYOIG010000156.1:0-7517 GCA_964403915.1 uncultured Myxococcaceae bacterium | reverse complement strand
CTGGCGCTTCTATTCGCCGGCCACTGGTGGATCACCGGACGTCCGATCGAGCGTCCACCGGGGGTGCTCGCACCGAACGACCCCCGGCAGCAGGACCTTCCGAATGGGCCGGTCTTCGAGCTTCCCGGCCATCACGTGAGGGCCCTCGCCCGCTTCTCGCTCGAGGCGCGGGTGCTGGGCGCGGAGCGCTACCGCTACGACCGCGGCGCGAAGATCGCGCCCATGGACCTCGCCCTCGGCTGGGGCCCCATGTCCTCGAGCGGCATCCTCGCCGATCTCGACATCGACCAGTACGGCCGCTTCTTCTTCTGGTCCGCCCGGGAGCTGCCGATCGAGTTCGCCGCGATCACGCTCCACAGCGCCAACATGCACATGATCCCGGCGAGCGAGGAGGTTCGCGAGGTGCTGCTCGGCGCTCGAACGGGCAATCTCGTCTCGCTCGAGGGCTATCTCGTCGAAGTGACGGGCGACGACGGCTTCCGCTGGCGCAGCTCTCTCTCGCGCGGCGACTCGGGCGGTGGCGCCTGCGAGGTGGTCTACGTGGAGCGCCTCTCGCTCTACTGATCGCGCACCGCCGGCGACGTGCGTCGGTCGCTGCAAATCAGGACGGACGGGCCCCGCTGAGCGCAGGCTGATTGCGATGCAGGAACCAGCGATCGAGCACCACGTGGCGCGCGAAGAGGGCATTGCCGAGCAGGCGCCCTGCGAGCGCCACCTTCGCAGCGTGCGAGAGCCGCGCGCGCGAGCCCGCGGCGGCCACGCTGGCCTTGCCGAAACGCGCGCGGAGCGCCGCTGCGTAGCGGGGAAGCGGGTCGGCCGCTCCGCTGCGCCGCGCTTCGAGGATCGCCGAGGCAGCGAGCAGGCCCGACTCGACGGCGGGACGGATGCCTTCGCCGCTGCGGGGATAGGCGAGGCCCGCGGCATCGCCTGCGAGCAGGACGCTCTCGCCGCCGAACGGCCGGCACGATTCGCCGTAGAGCAGATACGCGTGGCCGTGGGGCTTCAAGGGCAGCGCCGACGGAAGCCGGCCACCCGCGCGCAGCGTCTCCACGAATGCCGCCACGTGCTCCGAGAGCCCGTGCACGTCCTGGCGTCCGAGGCCGACGTTCAGCCAGCCGTCCTTGCGAACGATCCAGCCGTAGCCCGCGAGGTCGGGCGTGAAGTAGAGCTCGGGGATCTCGTGCTCCACCGGACAGCGCGCGGCCAGGGCATCGTCCAGGCGGAACTCGAGCTCCTGCGCCGCGATCACCGGCGCGGGCGGGCCTGCAATGGCGCCCAGGTGCTGCGCCACGGGACAGAAATGCCCGCCTGCACCCACCAGCAGGTTTGCCTCGAGCGTCTCGTTCACGATCCAGCGTCCGCGTTCGCGGCGGAAGCCGCGCGCCGGCTCGCCGAGACGCAGTCGCGCTCCGGAGCGCACCAGCAGGAAAGCGTCGAGCTCGCAGCGGCGAATGCCATAGGAGACCGGCATGCCGTAGTCGATGCGTGCCGCACGGCCCCCGAGCCGGCCCACGCGAAAGCCGCGAATGGGCTGCAGCACGTGGTCCTTCGCGTAGACCTGCGGGTCGATGGCGAGGGCCTCCAGGGTCTGCGGCGTGATCCAGCCCGCGCAGACCTTGTCACGCGGAAAATGCCTGCGGTCGACGACGGTGACGTCGACTCCGGCGCGATGCAGCTGCCAGGCGCAGGACGAGCCCGCCGGTCCCCCGCCCACCACGAGCACGTCACAGCGCTCCATGAGGATCTCCGCTCGCGTCCCCTGCGTACAGATGCGCGCGCGTCCAGGGCACGGCGCTCGAGCGACCGCGCGCGAAGAGCACCTGGAAGAGCTGGAGCGAGCCCGTGCGGAAGGCGGTGATCGAGCCGGAGAGATAGAGCCGCCAGATGCGCACGAAGCGCTCGTCGAAGCGGCGCGCCACGTCCTCTCGCCGGCTCTCGAAGCGCGCGAGCCAGTGTTCGAGCGTGCGCGCATAGTGAAGGCGCAGGTTCTCCACGTCGAGAACCGAGAGCTCGAAGGGCTCGAGCACGGCGGCCGCCTCTCGAAGCGTCGGCGGATAGGCACCGGGGAAGATGCGCCGCTGCACCCAGGGGCTGAACTCGAGCGGCCGGCTGCGTCCGATGAAGTGCAGGAGTCCGCGGCCGTCCGGCCCGAGCGTCCGGTCGATCACCTGCCCGAGGTCGGCATAGTGCTCCGGCCCCACGTGTTCGAGCATGCCCACGGAGACGAAGGCGTCGCAGCGACCGGTCACGTTGCGATAGTCGTCCTCGATGAACTCGACGCGCCCCCCGAGCCCCTCGGCGCGGCAGCGCTCACGGGCGAAAGCGAGCTGCTCGCGCGAGATGTTGAAGGCCCGCACCCGCACGCCGTGCCGTCTCGCGAGGTGGAGAGCGAGCGCACCCCAGCCACAGCCGGCCTCGATCACGGTCTCTTCCGGCTTCAGCCGCAGCTTTCGAGCAACGTGTTCCATCTTTGCGCGCTGCGCCTCCTCGAGGCTCGCGCCGGGATCCGGAAAATAGGCGCAGGTGTAGAGCATCTCGCGGTCGAGCCACAGCGCGTAGAAGTCGTTTCCCATGTCGTAATGATGGTGAACGTTCTCGCGCGAGCCGCTGAGCGAGTTCTGACGGCGCCGCAATCGGCGCCAGTGCCGGGCCACGGTCTCCAGCACTCCCTTCGGCGTGGGCGCGCGGTAGATCGCTTCGAGCAGGCCCAGCAGATCGCCTTCGACCGTGATGCGCCCGTCTGCGTAGGCGTCGCCGAAGCACAGATCCCGGGAGGGTCCGGCGAGGCCGAGGAACGTGCGCACGTCGCCGATCACGAGCCGCGCCACCGGAGGCTGCGCCGCCGAGTACAGCTCCTCTCCGCTCGGCAGCACGAACGAGATCGGAGCGCCTCCCACCGCGGCCTGCAATCGGCGCCCGATGGAGCGCTGCAACGAAGCCCACCCGCCGGAGGGAGAGATGACACCCTTCGGTGTGATCGACGTCGAAGCCCCGAGCGGTGCGAGCTCGCTGCCGGACCCCATGACGACACCTCCCGTCGACCTGAAGACCCGGCCTCCATCCTCGGAGCTTTCTCGCGCGAAGGCAACCGCCAAATGCAACGGGCCGGAAGCGCGACGCGCTGGGTCGGGCCGATCTGGGGCGAGATGCCCCGAGGCTGCGGCTTCTCACCACGGCGACAGGCAGACCGAAGCCCCGGCGCGCACGCGGCCGTGCCGCGCCGTGCCCATGCCGGAGCCGCCGAAGGAGATCGCTATCGTCCCGCGGCGACCGCCTCCGCCCCTCCCACCGCCGGCCCGGCCAGCGAAGCGAGATGCGCCTGAAGTCCCCGGCCAAGACCTCCGCGCCGCGCCTGCGCGTGCTCCGGCAACGGGGTGCCTACGGGCTGGTATGGCTGGTGCGGGAGGCCTTTCGCCATCTCGCGCCGGAGCGCGCGGTCGCGTTCGGGGCCGGCTTCGGCCGTTTCGTCGTGCGCGTGCACGGCCCCCGAACGGGCACCGCGCTCCGGAACCTGGAGATTGCCTATCCGGCATGGAGCGAGGCCGAGCGGCGCAGCGTCCTCGAGGCGAGCTTCGCGAACATCGGGCGCAGCGTCGCCGAGGTGGCCCTGCTCGCGGGACGTCACGGAGAGCAGCTCCTCGATGGCATCCGGCTCGAAGGGCTCGAGCACCTCGAGGCCGCGCAGCGGAGCACGCGCGATGGCGGCGTCATCCTCCTCACGGCGCACTTTGGATCGTGGGAGGCAGCCGGAGCCGCCCTGGCGCGCGCCGGCATCCCGCTCAGCGTGGTTCATCACGGCTTCGAGAATCCGTTCATCGGCCGGATGGTCACCGACTGGCGGCGGTCGAGTGGGATGCAGACCCTCGAGCTCGGGAGCGCGGGGCTCGGCGCCGTGCGCGCCCTGCGGCACGGGCGCGTCGTGGCGATGCTCTTCGACCAGAACGCGGGTCGGAGCGAGGGGCGCTTCGTACCGTTCTTCGGGCTCGAAGCCAGCACGCGGGCGGGGCCTGCGCTTCTCGCGATGCGCTTCGGCGTTCCGGTCGTCCCGGCGTTCTTCTTCCGTGAGGGCGACGGGCCCCGGCACGTCGCGCGATTTCGCCCCGCACTCGAGATCGAGCCCGGGGGTGACGACCCCGAACGCGCGCTCTACCGGAATCTGTGTCGCATGAACCAGGCCATCGAGGATGCGGTGCGCGAAGCCCCGGACCAGTGGACGTGGATCCACAAGCGCTGGAAGACCCGGCCGGAAGGCGAGTCTCGAGCGCTCTACCCATCTCGACACCGCATCCGGCGCGGCCTGCGGCGCTGGCGCGGGGCGAAGCGAGGCTGAAGGACCGAGCGCGCTGGAGGCTCCCTTCTCGAGCTCGGTGCGAGATCTCAGCGCGGCGCGAGGATCGTCCACGCCTCGCGTCCCGTACGCCGGCGATGAGCCTCCGCCAGCGCGAGGCCGAGAAGCGCACCGAAGAGCGCGATGCTCATGTCCTTCTGCGCATCCCACTCGTCGCCCTGGGTGCCGAGATAGGCCGTGCCGAGCTCCGGGCTCACGATGCGCGCCACCCACGACTCGATGATCTCGTAGCCGCTGCTCAGCGCGAGCGTCGCGAGGAGGGGCAGGAGAAGCGCCCACAGCCTGTTCGCGCGCAGCCTGCGCAGGGCGATCTCGCGCATCGGGTAGCCGAGCAGAAGGCCGTAGCCGAAGTGAACGAGGCGATCGTAGGGGTTGCGCGGAAGGTCGAGGGCGCGCTGCAGAAGTTGCCCGATCGGCGTCTCGCTGTAGGTGGAGTGGGCGCCGATGGCGTGCAGGGCGAGGAAGAGCGCGATGAGAAGGTAGGAGAAGTTCGAGAACACGAAGCGGCGATGGGTCGCCAGCAGGAGCGCGGCGAAGGCGAAGACGAGCAGGTTCTCGAGCAGCCAGTCCGAGCGGTACTTCGGCGCGATCGCCAGCGCGATCCAGAGCAGCCCGTACGCCGCGAGCACGCCCTGCAAGAAGGGGTTTTGCGCAAGGGGAACGATCCTGGGAGCCGGCCGTGACACCCCGGGAAGCTAGTCCGCCGCCTCCTCGCTCCGCAGCCGCGGCACCGTGGTCGGTGTGACAATCCGTCGCCCTCCCGCAGAGCCCCCCGAGTGTCGTATGCTGCACGCGAGGCCCCAGGCCGGGGCCTCCCTCGGTCGGAACCCATGAGCTACACGCACTACGACCGCCTCTCCGCTCTCGATGCCACCTTTCTCGAGATCGAGACGCCGAACGTGCACATGCACGTGGGCTCCGTTCATCTCTTCGATGGCGGCCCGCTGCGAACGCCGGAGGGGGGACTCGACTTCGAGCGGGTTCGCGCGCTCTCCGAGCCCGCGCTGCGTCGCAGCGCCCGCTTCCGGCAGCGCCTCGAGCGCATTCCCGTCTTCGGCCATCCCGTGTGGGTGGACGACGGGCGCTTCCGGCTCGAGTACCACCTGCGGCATACGAGCCTGCCGGAGCCCGGCGACGCGCGGCAGCTCAAGCGACTCGCGGGGCGGATCTTCTCGCAGAAGCTCGATCCGAATCGGCCGCTCTGGGAGATGTGGTTCGTCGAAGGCCTCGAGGACGGGCGCTTCGCGCTCATCCTGAAGGCGCATCACTGCATGATCGACGGCATCTCGGGCGCAGACCTGCTGGCGGGGTACATCCAGGGCGCACCGGATTCGGAGACGGAGCCGGACCTGCCGCGCTGGGTGCAGCGCCCTGCGCCGAGCCCGGCGAAGCTCGTCAGCGACGAGCTGATGCGCCGCGCCTCGCTCCCCGCCAAGGCCGTGCGCGCGGGTCTCACGGCCGTGCGCGCGCCGCTGCGTGCCCTGGAGGAGGCCCGCGGGAGTGCGAGCGCCGTCGCGGAGGCTCTCGGCGCGGGGCTGGGCAGCGCCTCGGCGACACCTCTCAACGACGACATCGGCCCCTATCGCCGCTTCGACTGGACACGCTTCGAGCTCGCCGCGGTGAAGGAGGTGAAGAGCCGACTCGGCGGCACGGTGAACGACGTCGTGATCGCCGTCGTGGCCGGCGCCATGCGTCGCTTTCTCCAGCGCCGCTCGGTCGACGTCGACTCCCTCGACTTCCGCGCCATGATGCCCGTGAACGTGCGCCGGGAGGACCAGCACGGAAAGCTCGGCAACCGCGTCGCGTTTCTCATGGCCCGGCTGCCCGTCGACGAGAAAGATCCGGCCCGGCGCCTTGCCCGCGTGATCGAGACGACGCGCGGCCTGAAGGACTCGAGCACCGTCGAGGGCACCGAGCTGCTCGAGGAGATCAGCGACTGGACGGCGACCGCGCTGTTCGCCGGCGTGTCCCGCCTTGCGGCGAAGACGCGCTCCTACAACATGGTCGTGACCAACGTGCCGGGGCCCCAGTTCCCCATCTCCATCCTCGGAGCGAAGATGGAGGAGATCTATCCGCTGGTCCCGCTGTTCTCGAACCAGGCGCTGGGGATCGCGCTCTTCAGCTACGACGGCACCCTGTTCTGGGGCTTCAACGCCGACTGGGACGCAGTGCCCGATCTGCACGATCTCGTGGAAATGGTGCGGGATGAATTCGAGACCCTGCGAAAGCTCTGACGGAGGGTTCCGGTGAGCGACTTCAGCTACGCGCGCCTAACGGAGCTCGATCACTCGTTCCTGATCTACGAAGGACCGAATTCGCCCATGCACGTGGGCGCGGTGGCGATCCTCGAGGCTGCGCCGCTCCGCGGCGAGCAGCGGGCGATCGATCTGGAGCGCATTCTCGAATACGTGGCCTCGCGCCTGCACCTCATCCCGCGCTACCGGCAGCGGGTCGAGGCGGCTCCCCTCGACCGCCACCCGATCTGGGTGGACGATGCACGCTTCAACCTCCGCTACCACGTCCGGCACACGCGGCTGCCGAAGCCGGGCAGTGAACGGATCCTGAAGCGCACCTGCGCACGCATCCTCGAGCAGCGGCTCGACCTGCACAAGCCTCTCTGGGAGCTGTGGCTGATCGAGGGGCTCGAGAACGATCGCGTTGCGCTCGTGAGCAAGACCCACCACTGCATGATCGACGGCGTCTCGGGGGTCGATCTGCTGAGCGTCCTCATGACGGCCGAGCCCACCGAGAAGATCGAGCCGCCGCCGGTCTGGCTGCCGCGCCGCGCGCCCACGGTGCTCGAGTATGCGGCGAGCGAGGCCGCGCGGCGGATCGCAGAGCCACTGCACGCAGCGCGCGCGCTCGGTCGCATCGTCACCGACCAGGACCACGCGCGGGGCGATTTGATCGAGCGCCTGCGCGCCGCCGGCCATCTCGCGGCATCGGCGATCGCCGGCGCGACGCCCACGCCGCTCAATCAGCCCATCGGGCCCCACCGCCGATTCGACTGGCTGCCCATGAGTCTCGACGACGTTGCGCTCGTGCGGGCTCGCCTCGGCGGCACGGTGAACGACGTGGTTCTCACTGTCGTGGCCGGCGCGATTCGCCGCTTCTTCAAATACGTTCGCCTCACGGATCCGGACGAGATCGGCTTCAAGGTGATGGCACC
>CAYOIG010000155.1:0-11603 GCA_964403915.1 uncultured Myxococcaceae bacterium | reverse complement strand
GCTCTGCAAGGGCGACTACCGCGACACGGTGAAGGAGCAGCCCGGCTCGGCGTCCGTCGTGCAGGGCGTGGGCGCCGATCCGAACGGAATCGGCTACAGCGGCATGGGCTACCGCACCTCGTCCGTGCGCCCCCTCGCACTCGCGGCGAAGGACGGCAGCCCGTACGTCACGGCCGACCCCGAGAACGTCTACGCCGGCAAGTACCCGCTCTCGCGTCTGCTCTATCTCTACGTGAACCGTGCCCCCGGCCAGCCGTTCGATCCGCTGGTGGGCGAGTTCCTGCGCTACGTGCTCTCGAAGCAGGGCCAGGAGGTGGTCGTGAAGGATGGCTACCTGCCGCTGACGGCCGCGCTCGCCGAACGCGAGCGCAAGAAGCTCGATTAGTGGAGTCCGCGCGCACGGCCCGACGCCGCCGGATCGCCGACCGTGTGGCCACGGCCGGCGTGGCTGCCGGCGGCGTCGCCGTGATCGCGAGCATCCTCGGCATCCTCGCCTTTCTGCTGATCGAGGTATGGCCCCTCACGCAGCCGGCCGTGGTGCGAACGGCCGCGCCGATGCCGACCGAAGGCGAGGCGCCGACGGCGCTCGCGGTCAACGAGCACCGCACGCACGTTGCAGCCCTCGGCACCGACGGTGTGGTGCGGATCCGTGCGCGTGACGGAACGCTCGTTCTCGAGAAGCCCCTGCTCGCTCCCGGCGATCCGCCGCTCCAGCGGGCCGTGGCACCCTCCGGCGACTCGACCTTCGTGGCGACGAGCACCGACGGAGGAATCCTCATCGTTCCGATCCTGTGGAGCGTCCGCTTTCGGGACGGTGTCCGCGAGGTGGCGCCCGAGCTCGGAGAGACGATCCCGCTCACGCTCGACACCGGGGGGCACCCGCTCGGCGCCTCGACCGCCCGCCTCGACCCGGAGACCGGCCGCGCCCTCGCGGTCGCGCAGCTCGGCGACGGATCCGTCGCCCTCGTCGGCCGCGTCCGGGAGACGAACTTTCTCACGGGCGAGGTCAGCGAGAGCTCGACCCGCAGCCTCCTCCCGCCGGTGCCGCGGCTCTCGGCGCTGGTGGTCGATCGCTCGGAGCAGACCCTCTTCGCCGGCACCGAGGACGGCCGGCTGATCTCCTGGGATCTGCGCGAGGGGGCAGCGCCAGCACCGGTCATCGCCGATGCCGGCGGCGTGGCCGTGACGGCCGTCGAGCTCCTGATCGGCGACCGGAGTCTCCTGGTCGGTCAGAGCGACGGGCGCATCAGCATCTGGTTCCCGACCGGAGGAACGCTCACTCGCGTGCGCGACGTGTCGGCACTGCCCGGGGCCGTGCGTCTGATCGCGCCCTCCGCCCGGAACCGCAGCTTCCTCGCGCAGGACAGCACGGGCCGGCTCGCCCTCTACTACGCGACCTCCGGACGCGAGCTCTGGGCCGGCGCTTCCCCGGCGCCGGATGCCACCGGCATGGCGTTCGCTCCGCGTGGCGATGGCGCCGTCCTTGCCGACACCGGCCGCATCGACGTGCTCGACGTCGACGCTCCGCACCCGGAGGCGAGCTTCTCTTCGCTCTTCCTCCCGGTCTGGTACGAGGGCCGGCCGGCGCCCGCGCTGGTCTGGCAGTCGAGCAGCGGCACCGACGACTTCGAGCCCAAGTTCTCGCTGACGCCGCTGCTGGCCGGAACGCTGAAGGGCACCTTCTACTCGCTCGTGCTCGCGGTGCCCCTCGCCGTGCTCGGTGCGATGTACACCTCGCAGTTCATGCACCCGCGACTTCAGCGCTTCGTCAAGCCGGCGGTGGAGCTGATGGCTTCGCTCCCGAGCGTGGTCCTGGGCTTTCTCGCGGGGCTCTGGCTCGCACCGCGGGTGGAAACCGCCTTCACGGGCATCGTGCTCTGCCTCGTCGTCCTGCCCGTGTGCGCGATCGCCGGCGGTCTGTCCTGGGGCCTGCTCCCCGCCCGCTGGCTGGCCCGCATCAGGCCTGGGACCGAGGTCTTCTGGTACGCCGTGCTCATCGGCGCGGGTCTGTGGCTCTCGATCGAAGCCAGCCCCCTGCTCGAGTCGACCTTCTTCGGCGGCTCGTTCCCCCAGTGGCTCCTCGACTCCTTCGGGCTTCGCTACGACCAGCGCAATGCCGTGGTGGTGGGCCTCGCGATGGGCTTCGCGGTGATCCCGATCATCTTCGCGATCTCCGAGGACGCATTTTCGAACGTGCCGCAGCATCTCACGGCGGGCTCGCTCGCCCTCGGCGCCAGCCGCTGGCAGACCGTGACGCGCGTCGTGCTCCCGACCGCGAGCCCGGGAATCTTCTCGGCCGTGATGGTCGGCTTCGGCCGTGCCGTGGGCGAGACGATGATCGTGCTGATGGCGACGGGCAACACGCCCATCGTCGACTGGAGCCCCTTCAACGGGTTTCGCACCCTCTCGGCGAACGTCGCCGTCGAGATCCCGGAGGCGCCGGTCGCGAGCACGCTCTACCGGACGCTCTTCCTTGCGGCGCTGCTGCTCTTCGCGCTCACGTTCGCCGTGAACACGCTCGCCGAGCTGGTGCGGCAACGTCTGCGCCGGCGGTTCGCGCAGCTATGAGCGGCGCGCTGACATCCTCCGGCGCGAGGCGGCGCGACGCAGCGGGGAGGGTTCTCACCTGGCTCTGCGGCGGCGCGCTCGCTCTCAACCTGATCCTCATCGCGGGGCTGCTCGTCGTCCTGATCGTGAACGGCGCCTCCTATTTCTGGCAGCGGGATCTGGTGCAGATGCATCTCGCAGACGGCACGACGCTGCTCGGAATCGTGTTCGAGCAGGAGGCGATACCCGAAGTCGCCGGGGAGGCGCCCGCCACGCGCATCCGGATCGGTGTCGGCAACCGCGATCTCGGAGGGCCCGACTTCCGCTGGCTCGACGAACGGGAGATCGCGGCCCGGGAGATTCCGCCCGACGCCGTCCTGCTGGAGCGTCTCGAGTGGGGCAACTTCTACGGCCGGATGTTGGAGCTGCGCCGCGGCGAGACCGTCCTCGCGCGTGGGCCGGCCGAGACCTGGCAGGCCTTCGGCCCGCTGCACGCACGCAAGCGCAGCGAACTCACCGCCATCGACGATCTGGAACGGGGTGAGATCGCCCGCATCAATGCGGAGATCGAGCGTCTTCGGCTCGCGGCGCGCGCGCTCGCGCGCAAGGGAGACACCGATCCGCAGCGCGCCGCGCGCGAGGCGGAGCTCGAGGCCCGCACTGCCACCGCGGAGGCCGAGTATGCACGAGCGGCCGCGGAGCTCTCCGCGCAGCGCGAGGCCCTCGTGGCCGAGACGCTCGTGATGGAGACGGCCGGCGGCCAGCGCAAGGAGATCCCCGTCGGCCACGTCGTCCGGGCCGTGCAGCCGAATGCGCTCGGCACCCTCGGCCGCATCCGGCTCTACCTCGAGCGGGTCGCGGAGTTCGTCTCGGCCGCGCCGCGGGAGTCGAATACCGAGGGAGGGATCTTCCCCGCGATCTTCGGAACCGTCCTCATGGTGTTCCTGATGGCCGCCGTCGTGGCTCCCTTCGGCGTGCTCGCGGCCGTCTATCTGCGCGAGTACGCCCGGGAGGGCTTCCTGGTTCGCATGGTGCGCATCGCGGTCAACAATCTGGCAGGCGTCCCTTCCATCGTCTTCGGCGTCTTCGGGCTCGGCTTCTTCGTCTATCTCGTCGGCGGGAGCCTCGATCAGATCTTCTTTCCGGATTCCCTTCCGGCGCCCACTTTCGGCACCGGCGGCATCCTGTGGGCGAGTCTCACCCTCGCGCTGCTCACGGTTCCGGTCGTGATCGTCGCCAGCGAGGAGGGCCTCGCGGCCGTGCCGCGCGCCGTTCGCGAGGGAAGCCTCGCCCTCGGCGCGACGAAGTTCGAGACGCTCTCCCGCATCGTGGTGCCTGCCGCGGCGCCGGGGATCCTCACCGGGGTGATCCTCGCCATGGCGCGCGCGGCCGGCGAGGTGGCGCCGCTCATGATCGTGGGCATGGTGAAGCTCGCGCCCACGCTGCCGGTCGACGGGACGTACCCCTTCCTCCATCTCGAGCGCAAGTTCATGCACCTCGGCTTCCACATCTACGACGTCGGCTTCCAGAGCCCGAACGTCGAGGCCGTGAAGCCGCTGGTCTTCGCCACGGCGCTTCTCCTCATCCTGGTGGTCGTGGCCACCAACCTCGCCGCGATCGTTCTCCGCAATCACTTGCGGGCGAAGACGACGGCCCGCAGCATCGGATGACCATGTCGACGACGACGCCTTCCGCCGAGAAGCCGCTGCTACAGGTCGAAGACCTCTCGCTCTGGTACGGGAGCACGCAGGCCCTCGAGCACATCTCGATCGGCATCCCGGAGCACCGCATCACGGCTTTCATCGGCCCGTCGGGCTGCGGGAAGTCGACGCTGCTGCGCTGCCTGAACCGACTGAACGATCTCGTCGACGGCGTTCGCATCGAGGGGCGGATTCTGTTCCGCGACGTCGACGTCCACGGCGCCGAAGTCGACGTCAACCAGCTCCGTACGCGCATCGGAATGGTGTTCCAGAAGTCGAACCCGTTCCCGAAATCGATCTACGAGAACGTGGCCTACGGCCCGCGCATCCACGGCCTCGGGCAGCGGTCCGCACTCGACGAGATCGTCGAGCGGAGCCTGCGCGGCGCAGCGCTCTGGGACGAGGTGAAAGACCGCCTCGATGCGAGCGCGCTCGGCCTCTCGGGCGGACAGCAACAGCGCCTGTGCATCGCCCGCGCAATCGCCGTCGAGCCCGAGGTCATCCTGCTCGACGAGCCCTGCTCCGCCCTCGATCCGATCGCCACCGCGAAGATCGAGGAGCTCATGCAGGAGCTGAAGCAGCGCTACACGCTGGTCGTGGTCACCCACAACATGCAGCAGGCGGCGCGCGTCTCCGAGTTCACGGCCTTCCTGTATCTGGGAAGGCTGATCGAGTTCGGCGAGACTCCGCGACTGTTCGTCAAGCCGCGCGAGAAGCAGACCGAGGACTACATCACGGGGCGGTTCGGCTGAGACGCGGCTCTGCTGCGGGGAGCAGGAAGCGGAAGGTCGAGCCGCTGCCGGGATCGCTCTCGACGTAGATCTCCCCGTCCATCGCCTGCACCAGGTGCTTCACGATCGAGAGGCCGAGGCCCGTCCCCCCGAGATCGCGCGAGCGCGCCTTCTCCACGCGGTAGAAGCGCTCGAAGATTCGGGGCAGATCCTGCTCGGGGATGCCGATGCCGTCGTCCTGCACGGCGACGCTCACGCGACCATCGGCCGCCCCGAAGCGCACGGCGATGTGACCTCCCGCGTTCGTGTACTTGGCCGCGTTGTCGAGCAGGTTCGTCAGCACCTGCTCGACGGCGCGGCGGTCGGCGATCGCCTCGACCGGGGTCTCCGTCTCCTGCACGAGCTTCACGGAGAGCGATTTCGAACGGAGCAGCGGCGCCATGCCGTCGATCACGGTGGCCGCCACGCGGCCCACGTCGACCCGGGCCGGCTGCAGCGGGAGCTTTCGGCTCTCGATGCGCGAGAGCTCGAGCAGATCGTCGATCAGGTTCCCGAGCCGCTCGGCGTGCTTCAGGATGACGCCGAGATATTGCTGCACGACCTCCTGCGGCACGTCCCCTGCGAGAAGCGTCTCGGCGAAGCCGCGCACGGCCGTGAGCGGGGTCTTGAGCTCGTGGGAGACGTTGGCGACGAAGTCGCGCCGCAGGCCCTCGAGACGTCTCAGCTCCGAGACGTCGTGGAAGACCGCGACCGTGCCCTGGCGCGAGCCCGTGGCCGGGAAGGCCACGGCGTTCACGAGGACGGTGCGCTCCTCACTGCCGCCGACCGCAACCTCGGCCGAGACCAGCTCCCGGGTGGCCGCCGCGGCACGCAGCAGCCCATCGACACCCGAGTTTCGGATCACCTCGAGCGGCGTCCTGCCCTCGATCTCGCCCCAGGCCGAGAACATCTGACGCAGCCGCGGATTCGCGAGCAGGATCCTGCCGCCGGCGCCCACCACGAGCACGCCCTCGACCATGCCGGCGAGCACCGCCTGGATCTGGTCCTTCTCGGCGTTCGCTGCCGCGATGCGGGCACCGACGGCCTCGGCCATGGCGTCGAGCGCGCCGGCGATCTCCCGGCCCGGCCGGCGCCGCCAGCGCAGGCGACGCTCCAGATCGCCTGCAGCCAGCGCCTGTGCAAAGCGCCGGATCTCCTCGACCGGTCGCGCGAGCCCCTGCGCCAGGACGAGCGCGATGACGATGCTCGCGGCGAGCCCCCAGGCCCCGAATGCCGAGGCTGCCAGCCAGGCCGCGACGGCCAGCGCGATCAACGTGGCGCTCAGAAGGACGCGGGGCGAAGGCCGGTGGCTCACTCCGCGAATCGATAGCCCACTCCGCGCACGGTCTCGATCAGGTCGCCGGCCGGGCCGAGCTTTTCGCGCAGGCGCTTCAGGTGTGTGTCGATCGTGCGGCTGGTGACGGTAATCTCCGAGCCCCAGACCTCGTCGAGCAGGCGCTCCCGCGTCATGACGCGCCCGGGGCGGGCCATGAGCGTGGCCAGCAGACGGAACTCCTTCGCCGTGAGCTCGGTCTCCTCTCCGGCCACGAAGCAGCGATGCCGTTCGGGGTCGATCCGCAGGACGCCGCGCTCGATGCTGCGGCCAGGCTCCGTGGCCGCAGCCCGGCGGCGTAGCACCGCACGTACGCGCAGGGTCAGCTCGCGCGGGCTGAAAGGCTTGGGCACGTAATCGTCGGCGCCGAGCTCGAAGCCCACCACCCGGTCGAGCTCTTCCGACTTCGCCGTCAGCATCACGATCGGAATCTCGGCGAGAGCCGGATCGCTGCGGACCTGCCGGCAGATGTCGTTGCCCGAGACGTCGGGGAGCATGAGGTCGAGGACGATCAGATCCGGCGGAGAAGCCTCGAGCCTCTCCAGGGCCTCTCGGCCCGTCGTCGCCGTCTCGACCTGGAAGCCGGCCTGGGAGAGATTGAACCGGACCAGTTCGAGAAGATCCGGCTCGTCGTCGACTACGAGAATCCGGTGGCTCATGTCGGGGCCAAGTCTACCCTCGCCCGCCCGCCGGGCCGCCCCCCGGGCGGCGACGTCCCCGGAACGCCTCCCCGGCTTCACGCTCCCGTCACCCAACGCAAGGGAGCGGAGAGCGCCGAAGCCCTCTCCGCTCCCCCCCGTGTCTCACCCCCCAGAGAGACACAGATTGCGCGGGTGTGCGCTGCGAACGCTCAGCTGCAGCCGCTCGTGCCGCCACAGTTCGGGCACTTGTAGCAGGCGCCGCTGCGGATCATGATCGAGCCGCACTCGCTGCACGAGGGCGCGTCGGCCTGGTTGATGATGCCGTAGGACGAGGCTTCGACGCGGAGGCCCGAACCGCCGGCCACCACGGCCCGCGGGGCAGAGAGACCCGCCGCCTCGGCGTCCGTCTCCTGCTCGTCGGCCACCACGGCCTCGCCGCGCATGTAGCGATTGCCGAGATAGCGGAAGACGTAGTCGGTGATCGACTTCGCGATCGGGATCTCGCGGTTGTTGGTGAAACCCGCCGGCTCGAAGCGCGTGTGGCTGAACTTGTCCACCAGCGCCTTGAGCGGCACGCCGTACTGGAGCGCGATCGACGTCATGGTGGCGATGGTGTCCATCAGCCCCGAGACCGTGCTCCCCTCCTTGGCCATCTTGAGGAAGATCTCCCCGGGCGCGCCGTCGTCGTAGGTTCCGACCGTGAGGTAGCCCTCGTGGCCAGCGATCGAGAACTTGTGCGTGAGAGCCTGGCGCTCGTCCGCGAGCTTGCGGCGCTGGGGCCGGATCTCCGTGACGGTCGCCTTCTTCTCCTCCTTGCCGGTGTTGAGCGGCTGCGTGCGCTTGCTGCCATCGCGATAGACGGCCAGCGCCTTCAAACCGAGCTTCCAGCCCTCGACGTAGGCGAGCATGATGTCGTCCACGGTCGCGTTCTCGGGCAGGTTCACTGTCTTGCTGATGGCGCCCGAGAGGAATGGCTGCACGGCCCCCATCATGCGCACGTGGCCCATCCAATGGATGGAGCGCGTGCCGCTGCGTGCGCGGAAGGCGCAGTCGAAGACCGGCAGATGCTCGGGATCGAGCCCCGGCGCTCCCTCGATCGTCTCGTGGGAGTCGATGTGCGCGACGATGGCTGCGATGCGCGTCTCGTCGTAGCCGAGGCGGCGCAGCGCCACCGGCACCGTCTGGTTCACGATCTTGAGCATGCCGCCGCCGACCAGCTTCTTGTACTTCACCATCGCGATGTCGGGCTCCACGCCGGTCGTGTCGCAGTCCATCATGAAGGCGATCGTGCCGGTCGGCGCCAGCACCGTCACCTGCGCGTTGCGGAAGCCGTTGCGCTCACCCAGCTCGCGCGCGCTCTTCCATGCCTCCCGCGAGGCTGCCTGCAGCGCAGCCGGGACGCCCGTCGCCGGTACCGCATCGGCGGCGGCACGGTGCATGTCGATCACCTCGAGGAAGGGCTTGCGGTTCATGCGGTAGCGGGCGAAGGGCCCCATGGCGCCCGCGATCTCCGCGGAGGTGAGATAGGCCTGGCCTGACAGGAGCGAGGTGATCGCAGCCGCGAGGTTGCGGCCCGCATCGCCGTCGTAGGGCAGGCCGAAGCTCATGAGCAGCGCCCCGAGGTTCGCGTAGCCGAGCCCGAGCGGGCGGTACAGGTGGCTGTTCCGCGCGATCTTCTGCGTGGGGTAGTCGGCGTGATCGACCACGATCTCCATGGCGAGAATCGTCAGCGCCACCGCCCGGCGCATCGATGCGGCGTCGAAGCCTCCGGCCTCGTCCACGAAACGCATCAGGTTGAGGCTGGCGAGATTGCAGGCCGTGTCGTCGAGGAACATGTACTCGGAGCAGGGATTGCTCGAGTGGATCCGGCCCGAAGCCTTGCACGGGTTCCAGCGGTTGATGGTGGTGTCGTACTGGATGCCGGGATCGCCGCAGACGTGCGCGGCGTCGGCCATCTCCTTCATCACGTCGCGCGCCTTGTAGACGTCCATCGCCTTGCCCGTCGTCACGGCACGGGTCTCGTAGCTGCGATCGTCGAGAACGGCGCGCAGGAAGCCGTCCGTCACTCGAACGGAGTGGTTGGCGTTCTGGTAGTAGATCGAGTCGTAGGCGCCGCCGGGGACGTTGAAGCCGCCGTCGTAGCCGGCGTCGATCAGCGACCAGGCCTTCCTTTCCTCGTCGGCCTTGCAGTGGATGAACTCGCGGATGTCCGGGTGATCGACGTTGAGGATCACCATCTTCGCCGCGCGACGCGTCTTGCCGCCCGACTTGACGACGCCGGCGAACGCATCGAAGCCGCGCATGAAGGAGACCGGCCCGGAGGCCGTGCCCCCGCCGGCGAGCGGCTCGCGCGAAGAGCGGATCTTCGAGAGGTTCGAGCCGGCGCCCGAGCCGCCCTTGAACAGCATCGCCTCGGTCTTGGCGAGCTCCATGATCGAGTCCATGGTGTCGTCGACCGAGTTGATGAAGCAGGCGCTGGCCTGCTGCGGCGTGCCCTCCACGCCCAGGTTGAACCAGACGGGGCTGTTGAACGAGACGCGCTGATTCACCAGCAGGTAGGTCAGCTCGTCGCAGAAGGCGCGGCCGTCGGCCTCCGAGCGGAAGTAGCCGGACTTGGCGCCCCATTCGTGGATCCTGCCCACCACCCGGCCGATGAGCTGCTTGACGCTCCGCTCCCGCTCCGGCGTGCCGACGTGGCCACGGAAGTACTTCGAGACGACGACGTTCGTGGCGAGCTCGGACCAGCTCTTCGGGACCTCGCAGTCGGTCTGCTCGAAGATCACATCACCCGCTTCACTGGAGATCCTGGCCGTACGCAGCTCCCATTCGACCGAGTCGAACGGGTCGTCGCCCTCGCGCGTGAAGAAGCGGGGGATCTCGACGCCGGCAGGATGCGCGGAGCGGCGGGGCTCGCCGCCCACCGGGCGAAGATGCGATCCGGTCTCGGGCCCGTGGGTCGCTTCCATGGCCTGCGACGCGCGCGATGCCTCTGCCCCGTGCTCGCGATCCACCCGGTCGGTCATCTGCCCCCCCTCCTCGCGTCCGCGGCGGACGCCCTCTGCGCACCCCTGCCCGGCACGACCCCCTCGCCCGGGCCCTCTCGACGAAGGCTGAGACGAAAGGGCTCCGGCAGTAGCCGCCGGAGCCCCCCGAGCCTGAGTTGGGTCCTCCATCCCTTCCCAGCCCCGTATCCCTGCAGCGGCCGCCTCTCGCACCCCCCCAGGCCGCCGCAGAGACATTCACATCCCCATGCAGCATGGATTTACTCCCGTCGCGCGAGGGAGTCAACACAAAATCTGGTGTCTCATCGACGACGCGCATACAACGGGTCGAGGGCGTAGAAATGGGGCTCTAAGGACCCGATTCTCGGGGCGGAGGCCTACTCCGGCAGGCCGGTGAAGCGGATGCCGATCCCGGCCGGGACCTTGTACCGGATGTTGAGGCCGATCAGCAGCGCCGTGATCGGCTCGACCAGGCGCGCGTTCGCGAGCGGCCCGCCGTCCACGGCGCGCAGGCCCGGCACCAGCGCGCAGAGGGCCATCACCTGCTTGCGGGGCTCCGGCGCTCCCGACACCACGACGTCGCATTCGACGGGATGCTCGAGCTCCCGGAGACGATGGGCAGCGACGTTCTGGAAGGCCGAGACGACGTGGACACCAGCCGGTGTCAGGCTCGCCACCAGCTCCGCGCAGGAGCCCTGCCAGACGCCGAGGGTCCGCATCGCCCCGTCGCCGATCGCGGCCGCCAGCGGAACGCCCATGGAGACGACGATCTGGCCCGGGCGCAGCGACTCCTTCACGCCCTTCGTCGTGCTCGCCATGTGCTCGAAGGGCACGGAGAGAATGACGATCCCGGCCCTGGCCGTGGCCTCCGGGTTGCCGCTGCCCGTGACGTGCGCACCGGGCACCAGCGCCTCCACCTCGCGCGCCGCCGCCTCGGCCCGCTCGGGCACCCGCGACCCGATCACCACCGCTCGCCCCGCCTTCGCGAAGCGCAGCGCGAGGCCGAGGCCCTGGTCTCCCGTGCCGCCCAGGATCGCGATCGCCGTCTCCGCCAAATCCGTCTTACCCTGCGTCATGCGAAGGAATCTAGCGCCCATGACTTCGTCCGTCCCGCGGATATGCTCGGCAAATGACGCAGGATCCGGCCGCCGCAGCCGCCACACCGGCCTCCATCCGGCAGGAGGGGCCGCGCAGCCTCGCCATCGCCTGGGCCGATGGACACCGGAGCGTGTACGACGTGCGGGCGCTCCGTCTGGCGTGCGGCTGCGCCCACTGCGTGAACGAATGGACGGGCGAGGGGCAGCTCGACGCCGCGTCCATACCCGCCGACGTTCGCCCCGTCGCGATCCGCCCCGTCGGCCGCTACGCGATCCAGATCGATTGGAGCGATGGCCACACCACCGGCATCTACCCGTTCTCGAGGCTGCGCGAGCTGGGCTGACGCGCCCGGAGCAGCGCGAGAGGAATGCGCCAGTCGTGATTCGGGGCCACCGAGAAGGCCGCGCGCACGGCGTCCGGCGCGCCGTCCAGCAGGCGCCGGATCTGCTCCTTCTCGTGCGCGGGCGTGTTCATTCGCGCCGTCCAGTCCTCGAAGTCGAGAAAGGTCGGGA
>CAYOIG010000154.1:0-2232 GCA_964403915.1 uncultured Myxococcaceae bacterium | reverse complement strand
CGGACGCGGCCTACGACCGGCTTCTTCGGGAGCTGCAGGATCTCGAGGCCCGGCATCCAGAACTGAGGCGTTCCGACTCACCTACGCAGCAGGTGGGGGTCCCCCCGGCCTCCGGCTTCCGGCCCGTCGAGCGGCAGGTGCCGATGCTCTCGCTCGAGAATGCCATGGACGAGGGCGAGATGCGGGCCTTCGACGAGCGGGTCCGGCGCGTGCTCGCCACCAGCGAACCCGTGGCTTACGCGGGGGAACCCAAGCTCGACGGGGCCGGGGTGGAGCTGGTCTACCGGGACGGAGCCCTCGAAGTGGGCTCGACCCGCGGGGACGGCCGGACGGGCGAGGACGTCACGGCGAACCTGCGGCTGGTCTCGAACGTCCCGCTGGCGCTCGCCGGTCGCGCGGGATCGCACGCGGGCCGCATCTCCGTGCGCGGCGAGGTGGTGCTCCCCCTCGCCGCGTTCCGGCGTATGAACGAGGCCCGGCTCGCTCGCGAGGAAGAGCCCTTTGCGAACCCGCGCAATGCGGCGGCCGGCGCGCTGCGCCAGCTTCGTGAGATCGACCGCCGGCGCCTCGGCGCCCTCGAGTTCCGGGCCTATGCCGTCGCCGAGGGCCTGCCGGCCTCCGTGCGCACACAGATGGGCGTGCTGGCGCAGCTCGCCGCCTGGGGCTTCGGCGTCAGCCCCGAATGCGCAGCGTGCGAGGACGTGGAAGCCGCCATCGCCTACCACGCACACCTGCGCGAGCGTCGCGACCGGCTCCCGATCGAAGTCGACGGCACGGTCTTCAAGGTCGATCGCCTCGATCTGCAGGCCGAGATCGGCGAGCTGCCGCGCTCTCCGCGCTGGGCCATTGCCTTCAAGTTTCCGCCGCAGCAGGCGCAGACCGTGGTCGAAGCGATCGAGGTGCAGGTGGGTCGCACGGGAGCGCTCACACCCGTGGCGAAGCTGCGCCCCGTGCAAGTGGGCGGCGTCAGCGTGTCGAGCGCCTCGCTGCACAACCAGGACGAGGTCGAGCGCAAGGACGTTCGCACGGGCGACACCGTCGTGGTGCAGCGCGCGGGCGACGTGATCCCGCAGATCGTCGAGGTGGTGAAGGAGAAGAGGCCTGCGCACACGCGGCCCTTCCACCTGCCGGCGCAGTGCCCGGTCTGCCAGGCCGCGAGCGTGCGCCTCGAAGGCGAGGCCGTGACGCGCTGCCCCAACCTCGACTGTCCGGCCCAGCTCAAGAACAACGTCCTGCACTTCGCGAGCCGCGGAGCCCTCGACGTCGACGGCCTCGGCGAGAAGATCGTCGATCAGCTCGTGGAGCAGGGCCTCGTGAAGCGGCCCTCGGACGTCTTCGTGCTCGACGCCGCCACGCTGGCGAAGCTCGAGCGCATGGGCGAGAAGTCGGCCGCCAACCTCGAGGCCGCGCTCGCCCGCGCGCGGGAGACGACCCTCACCCGCGTGTTGATCGCACTCGGCATCCGGCACGTCGGCAGCGGCGTGGCCGAGCTGCTCGCTGCGCACTTCGGCGACATGAACGCGCTGGTGGAGGCCTCGCAGGAGGAGCTCGAGGCGGTGCCGGGCATCGGCCCGACCATCGCCGAGAGCGTGGCGCGCTTCTTCGCCGACCGGCACAACCGCGCAGAGGTGGAGCGCCTCCAGAGCCTCGGTGTACGCTGGCCGAAGGCCGCGCGGCCGCGCGCGCGAACGGGCCCGCTGGCGGGCAAGGCGCTGGTGCTGACGGGAGGCCTCGCCGGCATGACGCGCGACGAGGCGAGGGAGCGCATCACGGCCGCCGGGGGGCACGTCGCCACGTCGGTCTCGAAGAAGACCGACTACGTCGTGGCCGGCGAGGAGCCGGGCAGCAAGCTCCAGCGCGCGCAGGAACTCGGCATCGCCGTGATCGACGAGGCGGAGCTCGTGCGCCTGCTCGAAGCGTGAAGGATCGGATGACGAAGCAGCGGCTGCGGCACCGTCTCGGTCTCGTACTCCTCGTGCTCGCTCTCGCGGCGGGCGCCGTCGTCGTCCACGAGGTCTCTACACCGGCGCGCGTGGCATGGGAGCCGGCTCCGCTGCAGGGCCTCCCGGCCGAGCGCGCGAGCGATCTCGTGCTGCAGCAGGAGGAGCCCGGTGTGGTGTGGGCCTCGCGGGGATACTCCGTCTACCGCAGCGAGGGCGGAGCCCCGTTCGAGAAGGTCTTCACCCTCGTGCCGCGCTTCGGCGAGGCCTGGGCCGGATATTTCAGCACGCT
>CAYOIG010000153.1:0-7184 GCA_964403915.1 uncultured Myxococcaceae bacterium | reverse complement strand
CGCCAGCCGGTCGGAGGGGGCGACCCGGTGGTATCCTCGGCCTCCCTGCGGGAGGGCGCTTGGGCTTCTGGGAGAATCTCGATGCCGGCAGGTCCGGCCGCTGGCCCGCGGGGCCGGGCGGTCAGGCCCTGGCCGAGCTCTACGAAGGCGGCATCGCCGAGCCGCACTTCTCCGTGGTGCATCCCGCGGGCTTCGAGTGGTGGGCAGGAGCGCACGCCCAGCGCGTGGCCGTAACCTCCGAGCAGACGCTCGAAGGCCTCCGCGTCTCGCGGCTCCTGCTCGAGGCCGACGTCTGCGGCCCGGCTCCCGATACGGAGGACGCCCGCGAGCTTCTGGGCGTGCTCAACCGCCACGCGAGCCTCTCGGCCCTCACCGCCTGCGAGGGCGGCGGCCTCGTGCTCGCGGCCTCACTGCTGGTGCACGAGAAGAACCTGGGCTTCACGCGGCGGATCCTGCCGCCGCTCTTCGCGCTGCAGGCCGCGGAGGCTGCGGGCATGGCCTCGGCGCTGGCGGCCGTTGGCGCCACGCCGGCCACGAGCGCACACCCCACCGCCGGCCCGCGCGCGGTCGAACGAGAAGAGCTCGCTCTGCTCGTCCGCCACGTGCTCGCGCGCAGTGCCGCACCGGCGTTCGACCCGCGCAT
The DNA here is from genome assembly GCA_964403915.1 of uncultured Myxococcaceae bacterium. GTDB lineage: Bacteria > Myxococcota_A > UBA9160 > UBA9160 > UBA9160 > MYXO. Next base: position 6,541 of record CAYOIG010000153.1, on the reverse strand, counting down.
CTTCGAGGACGTGGCCGCCACGCTACGCGAGGCCGGCCTCGTGGCGCGCGCCGACGCACGCGGCCTCGACGCGGATCTGCCCTTCGCTGGCGAGACGGCGCTCTTGCAACTGCTGGGGCCGATGCCGCATCCGGGGCTCGGCAGCGGCATGCTCTGCGTGCTGGTGCTGCCCGTGCTCGCGGTCCGCCATCCGCTCGCGAGCGAAGGGATGCCGGCGCTGCTCGCACGGCTCAACGCGCAGGCGCGCAGCCCGCGCTTCCACGCGGAGTCGCTGCCCGCGCTCGGTGGCTGGGCGACGGATCCGGGGTCGGGCCATCCCGCGCTCGCGGCCTTCGTGCCGGCGGCCCTCGCCTCCGACGAGGTGCTGACCGATCTCGCCATGGCGCAGATCGCCCGCGCGCTCCTGCTGGCGCGCTGCTTCGATGAGGCCGGCGAGGACGCGGGCGCGCTCGCACACGCGCTGGCGCAGGCGATCTAGCCGGACGACTCGCTGCGCGCCCTTGCGGATTTGCCTTCGCTCGTCTCCGACTCGCTGCTCGGGCGCTGCGCGCCCTTGCAGCAGCGGTCGGGTAGACTCGGCGGCTCGGAGGCGCGTGTTGCAGGGCTTCGCCCAGTTCTTCGTTCTCTTCGCCGGGCCCATCGGGCTCGTGCTGCTGGCGGCGTTCGTGATCGTGCGCTGGGGGATCCGGTCGCGGCGCCGGCGCGAGCGTGAGGCGCCGCGTCTCGCGGTGATCCCGGGCAGGCCGAATGCAGAGGCGGAGAATCCGGCAGAGCCCGCGCCCGGGGAGCGCCCGGCTCTGCACGTGGTCTCGCACGGGCGCCCGGGTTCGCGGCGCGAGGGTCCGTGAGCGCCTACGAGCGCAGCCCCGTGAACCGCGAGGTTCCGAACGCAGCGCCCGGGGAGTTCCGTCCGGTCGCGATCAGCGGCCTCTCGGTCTGGCCGCCCGTCGTGCTGGCGCCGATGGCTGGCGTCACCAACGCGCCATTCCGCACGCTGTGCCGGCGCTTCGGCGCCGGCCTCTACGTGAGCGAGATGATCACGGCGCGCGCGCTGGTGGAGGGCAACGCGAAGACGCTGCGCCTCGCGGGCTTCGATCCGGACGAGAGCCCGCGCAGCCTCCAGCTCTATGGCGTCGATCCGCAGTACGTGAGCGAGGCCGTCGCCTGGCTCGTGGGCGAAGGGCGCGTCGATCACATCGACATGAACTTCGGCTGTCCCGTGCCGAAGGTGACGCGGCGGGGGGGCGGCGCTGCGATCCCCTTGAAGCCGAATCTGCTGCGCCGGATCGTGCAGGCCGCCGTCGGCAAGGCGGGGAGCGTGCCCGTCACGCTCAAGTTTCGCATCGGCGTGAGCGACCGGCTACGCACGCACCTCGGCGCGGGACGCATCGCGCAGGAGGAGGGCTGCGCGGCGGTCGCCCTGCACGCGCGCACGGCCGCGCAGCTCTACGACGGCCAGGCGCGCTGGGAGGCGATCGCCGAGCTGAAGCAGCAGGTGACGCACATCCCCGTGCTCGGCAACGGCGACGTCTGGGAGGCCCACGACGCGCTGCGCATGATGCGCAGCACGGGCTGTGATGGTGTCGTCGTGGGCCGCGGCTGCCTCGGCCGGCCGTGGCTCTTCCGCGATCTCGCCGACGTCTTCGCCGGACGCGAGCCCTCGGCACCGCCGCGGCTCGGCCTCGTCGGCGCGATCTTGCTGGAGCATGCAGCGCTGCTGGCGCAGTGGCTGCCCGAGCGGCCGGCCATGCGCCTGTTCCGCAAGCACACCACCTGGTACACCAAGGGCTTCCCGGGCAGCGCGCGTCTGCGCGAGGATCTGACGCGCATCGAGACGCTCGAAGATTTGCGTCACTGCGTCGCGCGCTTCGACCCCAATGCCCGGTTTCCCGCCTCGGCCATGCGCGTGCCGCGCGGCAAGGGCAGCGGCACGCAGAAGGTGGCCCTGCCGGAGGGCTACCTCGACGACCTCGCCGATGCGACGCCGCCCTGCGCCGAGGCCGAAGACCCGACCTCGGGAGGCTGAGCGGCGGGGGCTTGCGCCCCCCCGCCCCCGTCCCCCACCGTCTGTGGCATGTACCAGGCCCCCCCTCGGCTCGACAACCAATGGCGCGACGACCGGACGCTGCAGGCGCTGCTCCGGCGCACGCTTCCGGCCGACGTGCTGCGCGCAGTCGAGCCTTCTCTCGATCGCATGGGCGCGCTCGCGGCCGGGCCGCTCTACGAGCTCGCGCAACTGCACCGGCGCGACGAGCCGGTGCACGTGCCCTTCGACGCCTGGGGCAACCGCATCGACGAGGTGCGGGTGAACCCCGCCTGGCAGGAGAGTGCGCGGGTCGCTGCGCGCGAGGGCCTGGTCGCGACCGGCTACGAGCGGCGGCACGGCGCCTTCTCGCGCCTGCACCAGTTTGCGCTCGTCTACCTCTTCGATCGCTCGAGCCAGGTCTACAGCTGCCCGCTCGCCATGACCGATGGCTGCGCGCGCACGCTCGAGCTGCTCGGCCCCGCCGCCGTGCGCGAGCGCGTGCTGCCCCACCTGCTCTCGCGCGACCCCGACACCGCGTGGACGTCGGGGCAGTGGATGACGGAACGCATCGGCGGCTCGGACGTCGGCCTCAGCGAGACCGTGGCCCGCAACGAGGACGGCACGTGGCGGCTGTACGGCACCAAGTGGTTCACCTCGGCCGTCACCGCCCAGGTGGCGCTCACGCTGGCACGGCCCGAGGGGAGTGGCCCGGGCGGCAAGGGTCTCGCGCTCTTCTTCGTCGACGTCCGCGACGCAGCAGGCCGGCTCCAGCGCATCACCGTCGACCGCTTGAAGGAGAAGCTCGGCACGAAGCTGCTGCCCACCGCCGAGCTGACGCTCGACGGAACGCCGGCCATCCCGCTCGCGGGTCTCTCGAACGGCGTGCGCCAGATCGCGACCATGCTGAACCTGACGCGCACCTGGAACGCCGTCTGCTCGGCAGCGAGCCTGCGGCGCGGGCTCGCGCTCGCGCGCGACTATGCCCGGCGTCGCTTCGCCTTCGGCGCGATGCTCTCGGCGCAGCCCCTCCACCTCGATACGCTCGCCTCTCTCGCCGCCGAGCAGGAGGCCGCGCTCCAGCTCGCCTTCTTCGCGGTGACGCTCCTCGGGCGCGAGGAGACCGGCGAGCTCGACGACGCCGGCCACGCCACCCTGCGGCTGCTCCAGCCCATCGCCAAGCTCACGACGGCACGCATGGCGGTGGACGGAGCCTCCGAGGCGATCGAGGCCTTCGGCGGCGCTGGCTATCTCGAAGACACCGGCCTCGCCGAGCTTCTTCGCGATACGCACGTGCTCTCGATCTGGGAGGGCACCACCAACGTGCTCGCGCTCGAGGCCGCACGGGCCATCCGCCGGGCCGATGCGCTGAAGCCCTTCCTCGCACAGGTGACGGCCCACGCGGGCCTCGCCCGCCATCCGCTGCTCGCGGCGCCCGCGCGTGCGGCGCGCGACGCCGCCGAGCACGCGGCGGCGTTCTGGTCGGATGCGGTGCGCCGCGGCCCCGCGCTCTTCGAGGCGGAGCTGCGACGCTTCTCCCTCACTCTCGGCCGCTCGCTCGCGCTGTCTTTGCTGGTGGCGCAGGCGCAGTGGGCGCTCGACGAAGCGGGCGATGCGCGCTCGGCGGCGGCGGCCCGGCGCTTCGCGGCAACGGGCGTCGACCTGCTGGAGGATGCGCCGGAGCCGGCGGCGGCCTCACGCGCCCTTGCGCTCGACGAGGCCCTCGCCGGCTTCGAGACCGACGACTCCGCGGCGTAGCGTGCCCCCGGCGACCGGCACGACGGGCGCGTCGTGCCGGGGCAGAGCGCACGTCGCGGATCGCTCTGCGCAGCCTTTCAGGCGGCGCCGCGCAGGCGGGCATCGGTAGACTGCCCCGCGATCTCGAGCGCGCGCTCGGCGAGCAGCGCCACCTGCGCACCCACGATCCCGAAGCCCTCGCCCACGGTCTTCCCCATCAGGAAGCGCGCATGGATGCCCTCGGTGATGATGGCGAGCTTGAACAGCGCCAGCACCTGGTAGAAGTCGATCGCCGAGACGTCGCGTCCACTCTCGCTCGCGTAGGCGCTCACCAGCTCCGCACGCGAGAGAAAGCCCGGCCGCGCGGTCACGGCCTGGTGCGACCCGGGCGGGCGCAGCGCCGGCGGATCGCTCATCTCGCCCCAGTAGATGAGGGTGTAGCCGAGATCGGCGAGCGGATCGCCGAGGGTCGCCATCTCCCAGTCGAAGATCGCGATCACGTGGCCCGGGTCGGCCGGATCGAGGGCGAGATTGCCGAGCCGGTAGTCGCCGTGCACGAGGGTGGCGGGCGGCGAGACGGGAAGCGAGGCCGAGAGCCGCTGCGCCAGCTCGTCGATGGCCGGCAGCCCGCGCGTCTTCGAGCGCTCCCACTGCTGCGACCAGCGGCGCACCTGGCGCGCGAGATAGCCCTCGGGACGGCCGAAGTCCGAGAGCCCGGCCTGATCGACGTCTACGGCGTGCAGACACACGAGCGTGTCGACCAGCGCCCGGGAGAGCCGCCGACGCTCGTCGGGCGTCTCCGCGAAGCCGCCGGGCAGCTCCCGCTCGATCACAACGCCGGGCCGGTACGCCATCACGTAGAAGGGTGCGCCGTTCACGGACGGGTCTTCGCAGAGCGCGAAGGTGCGCGCCACGGGCACGCTCGTTCCGGCGAGGGCCGAGAGCACGCGGTGCTCGCGCACCATGTCGTGGGCAGTCGGCAGCACGTGGCCGAGCGGCGGGCGGCGCAGCACGAAGCTGCGCGCGGGCGCGCTGCACGTGCGCACGAGGTAGGTGAGGTTCGAGCGCCCGCCCGCGATCAGGCTGAACTCGAGGGGCGCATCGCCGCCCGGAATGCGCTCGGCAAAGAAAGCCGAGACGCGCGCGAAATCGATTCCGGGCGGGGCTGCGGCTGCGCTCAGGGCCTGCTCCCCGAGCCGAGGGGGGTCGCCGGCGCCACGTAGGCCTCCTCGACGGCGATCTTGACGAGCTGCCCCTCCGTCAGCGTCGCGTCGGCGAAGAGATCGTTGGCGACCGCCAGGTCGACAGGCTGCCACGCATTTGCCGTGCGCGCCGAGAAGGCCTCGAGGCTCTCGCCCCCGCGCGCCGTAGCGCTGCGCAGGCGCTTCACGCGAATGCTCTTCTTCTCCTCTGCCGTGAGCGGGCGCAGGCTCCGCGCGACCGAGGAGAGCGCCTCCTGCTGCGCGGCGATCACGACGCCCTGCGCAGCGCCCGTCACACGGTAGATGCTGCCGCCGTAGGTGACCCAGGTGATGTCCATCACCAGCATCCCCTGTCCGGTGCGGGCCTCGGCCTGCTCGTGCCACGCGGGCGCGCCGCCGATCGTGACCAGCGCGCCGCCCTTGCGCTGGAGATGAGCTTCCGGCGGCGCCTTTGCGAAGAAGTCGTCCGCTGCGGCCTTCGGATCCCTCCCCGGCCCCTGCCCTTCGAAGAGCAGCTCGGCATCGCGCTGCGGCGAGACGGCCGCGATGGCCGTATGCGTATTCTGCAGCTCCCAGCCCTCCGGGAAGGCCAGCGCGAGATCGAGGCCGGGGTGCAGGAAGAGCGACTCGCGAAAGATGCCCTCGCCGGGATCATCTCCCACCACCAGCCCGTCGAGCTTCGCGAGAAATCCCGCGCGATCGGATGCGATGCCCGGGCTCGCAGTCCACTCCAGCATGGAGGCGCTCAGCGAAGCGGCCGTGATGCGGTCGGGGTTCGAGGGATGCGAGTCGAGGAAGCTCGGCGCATGGCTCTCGCCCGCCTGCAGTCGCATGGCGCTCTCGAGATCGCGCAGGAAGTCGGCCATGCCCTGCGGGCTCCAGCCCGCCGCGCCGGCGATGTGCTGCCCGATGCGGTCGGCATCGCTCTCCTGGTCGCGGCCGTAGCGCGCGAGCCAGGCGCGCGGGCTCTCGCCGAGCTGGCCTCCCGCCATGTCGACGCCCGAGCCTGCGAGCTGCACCAGCTTCGGCAGCGCGAAGACCGGCGCACTCGCCGCCGCCTGCTGCATGGCCGCGTGGCGCTCGGCGACGTGCGTGATCTCGTGCCCCATCACGTTTGCGAGCTCGTCCTCGGAGTTCACCAGCAGCAGCAGCCCGCGTGTCACGAAGACGTAGCCACCGGGGAGCGCGAAGGCGTTGGGAACGTCCTGGTTGACGATCTGGAAGCGATACTGGAACTCACCCGGCGCATTGCGCGCGAGGCGCTGGCCGACGGCGTCGACGTACGCGACGAGGACAGGATCCTCGACGAGGCCGTACTGCGCCGCGGCCTGCTGCGCCTGCTGTGCGCCCACGGCGCGGTCATCCGCCGGCGTGAGGAGCGGGCCGGACTTCGCGCTGCGAGAGGCCGCGGCGGGCGCCGCTGCAGCCTCATCGTCCGTGTCCGACATCAGCACCTCCGGCTGCCCGTGCACGTGGTGGGGAGGCGGCGAGGAGCAGGCGGCGACGGCCGCGAGCGCGGTGGCGAGGAGCAGGCGCGAGGCGCGCGGCATGAGACCTCCGGGACCGGCGAGCATACCGT
>CAYOIG010000152.1:0-9379 GCA_964403915.1 uncultured Myxococcaceae bacterium | reverse complement strand
GGGATGGCTCGCGCGGCTTCGTGCCCGGGCCGGCGAGCGTCTCGCGCGGGAGGGCCCTGGCGGGGAGCTGCTGCGCGCGCTCGCCTGCGGCGATCGTGCGGGCTTCTCCGGCCCGACGCGCCTCGCCTTCCAGGAGCTCGGTCTCTCGCACCTGCTCTCGGTCTCGGGGCTTCATCTCGTGCTGGTGGCCGGTTTCGCGTATGCGATCGCGGTCGCCGCGCTCCGACGCGTAACGCGCCTCGCGGCCAGTCGCGATGTTCGCCGGCCCGCACTCGGACTCGCGTTCGCGGCCGCGACCTTCTACGCCGTCTTCGCCGGCTTCGAGGTGCCGGTGCAGCGCTCACTCGTGATGGTCGCGGCCGCGACGCTCGCTCTCGCGCGGCGCCGACCGCTGCGGGCGCGGAGCGCACTGTCGGCCGCCGGCTTGCTGGTGCTCGCCGCCCGTCCCGACGCCCTCTTCGACGCCGGCGCGCAGATGTCCTTTGCGGCGAGCGCGGCCCTGCTCGCGCTCCGCCGCGACGAGCTGGCTCTGCACTCCGGCGCGGCGCGGCTCGAGCGTCTCGCATCCGCCTCGCGGGCGCTCCTCTCCACCTCGGCAGCGGCGACTGCCGCGACCGTCCCGATCGCAGCGACACAGATCGGCGTCATTGCGCCGGCCGGAATGCTCGTGAACCTGCTCTTCGTGCCATGGACGGGGGCCGTGTTGCTGCCGGCGGCGCTCGTGGCGGCCCTGCTGGCGGCGCTGTCTGGAGAGAGCGTCGCGGGCGGTGCGATCCTCGCGCTGTGCGCGCGGCTGGCGGCCGCCACCTGTGCGGCGGTCGAGCGCCTCGCTGCGTGGACGCCGGACCTCCCGGCAGCCGCAGCGCCGGGAGCCGGCCTGCTCGTCGCGTGCGCCGTGCTCGCCCTCGTGGCCACGCGCGCGCGGGCGCTCGTCTCGCGCCTCGCCGCTGCTTCGCTCAGCTGTCTCCTGCTGGCGCTCGCGCGTCCGCCCGCGATCGATCCGGCGCCTCCCCGCGCCGTATTCCTCGATGTCGGACAGGGCGACGCCACGCTGGTGCAGGGCCGCGAGGCCGCGCTGCTGGTCGATGCGGGCCTCGCGCTTCCCGATGGCCTCGATCTCGGCCGCACCACGGTGCTGCCGGCCCTGTCCGCGCTGGGGGTGAGCCGGCTCGATCTGCTGATCGTCACCCACGGAGATGCAGACCACCGAGGTGGTGTGCCGGCCGTGCTGCGTGGACTGCCCGTGGGCGCCGTATGGGTTCCGCCCGAGGCGTCCGGCTCGCCTGCCTTCTCCGCGATTCGCGAGGCGGCGCATGCGCGTGGTGTTCCCGTCGAGGAAGTGGGGGCTGGCAGCGCGCCACGCTCGATCGGTGATCTCCTCGTGACGCCGCTCTGGCCGCCCGCACGGCGGATGCCCGACGGATCCAATGACCGCTCGCTGGTGGTTCGCGTGGAGGCAGGGGGCACCAGTCTGCTGCTGCCCGGTGACGTCGAGGCCGGCGCAGAGGAAACGCTGATCGCGTCGGGCGCTGCGCTTCGCAGCGACGTGCTCAAGCTCGCGCATCACGGGAGCCGCACCTCCAGCACGGCCGCGCTGCTCGGCGCGGTCGCCCCGAGTCTCGCCATCGCCTCCGCCCCCTGCACGGGCCGCTTCGGGATGCCCCATCCGGAGGTGATCGGGCGGCTCGACGCAGCCGGCATTCGCTGGCACTGGACGGGACGCGATGGCGCCGTGCTGCTGGCGCTCGGTCCGGCGCTCGACCCACGCGGCTACGCAGCCGTGCCGCTCGTGTGTGCGCCGGGACGCCGTCGCGAAGCGACGCCCCGTCAGGGACGGCGCAAGCGCGGCGCTCGCTGCCCGACGAGCGCGCGCTGCGCGGCTCGGGCTTCATTCTCGCCGGGCAGCGCCCGAGTCGCATGACGCGTTGCTAGGTTGTCTGCATGCCGCACCCGGACGCCGCCTGGGCTCCGCTCCTTCCCACGGAGCCGATCGCGCTGCCGCAGGAGTTTCTCTGGGGAGTCGCCTCCTCGGCTTTCCAGTCCGAGGGCGGCCACGTGCCGAACGACTGGGCGGATGCGGCGCGCGCTGGACGCGTACCGCCGAACCCGGGCAACGGTTTCTGGGAGCGCGCCGAGAAGGATTTCGCACTCGTGGCGGGGCTCGGCCTCCGACACTACCGGCTGTCGGTCGAATGGAGCCGCGTGGAGCCGGAGCGGGGCCGCTTCGATCCGGCCGCGCTCGACCGCTACCGTGCGATCTGCGACGCGGCGTGCGCAGCCGGCCTCACGCCCTGGGTGAACCTGTTTCACTTCACACATCCGCGCTGGTTCGCGGCGCGCGGCGGATTTCTCGAGCGCGCGAACCACGCCGACTTCCTGCGCTACGTCGAGACGACGGTTCGCGCCCTCGCTCCACATGCGCGCCACTTCCACGTGCAGAACGAGTCGATGGTCTACGTGCTGTCTTCCTATCTGCTGGGCCAGAATCCGCCCTTCGTGGCGAGCCGCGATGCGGCCTACGACATGACGCGGCACGTGCTCGCGCTCCACGCGGACGGACATCGCGTGATCAAGGGCGTGGACCCCGGCCTCGTGGTTGCCGGCATCGAGGTCTATCTCGATCCGCGACCCCTCGATCCGGAGAACGCGATGCAGCGCCTCGCCGCGGAGCGATTCGACGCCTGGTATCACGGCACGCTGCTGGAGGCGCTGGCCACCGGCTGGATCCGGCTGCCCGGGCGCGAGCCGGAGGAGATCCCCCATCTGCGCGGCGCCCTCGATCTCTACGGCTTCAACTACTATTCGAGCGTTTCCTTCGGGCCCGACGGGCCCGGCTCCTTCGCCGGGCGTCCCGACGCGCCGCTCGACACGATGGGCCGGCACGTCTTCCCGCGCGGCCTCGAGGAGGGGCTGCTGCGAGTTTCCCGGGCGCTGCCGGGACTGCCGCTGGTGGTGACGGAGAACGGCTGTCCGGCGGCCGACGAGACGTTCCGGATCCGCTACGTGGCGGCGCATCTGGCGGCTCTGGCCCGGGCGCGGGCGCAGGGCGCCAACGTGCGGGGCTACTTCCACTGGACGGCCGTCGACAACTACGAGTGGCACCACGGCTTCTCGGAGGCGCGGTTTGGCCTCATCGGTTTCGATCCCGCAACGCGGGCGCGAACGGTGAAGGCGTCCGGCCACTGGCTCGCCGGCGTGATCGCGGCCGGCCAGCTCGATCCCGCGGGGATTCCCTGACGCGTTGGTGTCCAAGAAAACTTCTGTCTGGCGGCGGCCGGACCTGGCCCATGAGTCGATTGAGGCACATTTATTTCTTGGCGTGAGCCAGATTTCCCTTGAACGACGGCGGGTCTGGAGCGATCCTACCTGTGTCTGGACGCAGGCGGCCGCGAACCCGCAGATGGCTGCCGAGCAGTCCGGAACTGGAGGGCCCCCCATGCGACTTCGCGCGTTTTCCTCTGTGCTGCTGGCCGGTGCGGTGTTGTTGTCGAGTTCGGCCGCGCTCGCCGCGTCGATCTTCTACGGCGACCTCCTGACGTCGGACAAGTTTGCGCTGCTCGAGAACCGACACGCGACGGCGTCGCTCGGGGTGGATTTCGCGAGCTTCAGCATCACGCCGGACTGGACCCTGGACGCGGCCGGCACGGGCCTCGGCGCGGGGAAGATCCCGCCGGCGAAGACGTACACGCACTCGATCGATGCACCGGCCGGCGCGACGATCGAGAAGGCGTGGCTCTTCGTTTCCTTCAGCGACGACGGCTTCGACCTCCAGCCCGAGACGGGGGTCGTCGACCTCAGCGGATTGGTGCTCTCGACGCATGGCATCGTCAGCGGCTACCAGGCGCCCGCGCCCCTGACCGAGATCGTATCGGGCGACGTGACGGCCAACCTGGCTTCGAGCGCGGACGGCAAGCTCATGGTCACTGTCTCGACCGCCAGCACCAACCAGGACATGCACATCCACGCCTCGCTGCTCAAGGTGCAGTACAGCACTGACGGCGGCGCGGGCGGGCCCGGAACGGCCGTACCGGAGCCGGGCGCACTGCTGGTCTTCGCGGTGGGTCTCGCCGTGACGGCGGCGGGTCTGCGCGGGCGAGGGATCGCGCCCGCCTAGGGGGCCGGCGCCTGGCTCAGGCCTCGATTTCCCGCAGTCGGTCCGCCACCACGAGGATGACCGTGCGCTGCAGCTCGGCGAAGAGACGATCGAGATCGGCCTCTGCGGGGTCGGTCAGCCGGAGCAGCAGCGCGCCCTGAACCAGCGACAGGATCGTGTGCGCGAGGAGACCCGGGTCGCGAAGGCCCGGAACGGTCGTCTCGATGCCCTGCACGACGGCACGCCGCGCGCGGAGGAAAGCTGCCTGCAGCGCGGCGCGCGTCTCGTCGTCTTCGCCGCCTCGTTCGAGCAGCATGACCAGCAGCAGGCGAAGCAGCTGCGGTCTTTTCTCGACGATCGTGCGCAGGCCCTCGAGCGCGCGTGACAGCCGCTCCAGGGGCTCGCCGACCTGGTAGGCGCTCCGCTCGATCTCCTCGATCCAGGCGGAGGCCACGCGATCGAGAACCGCCGCGAGCAGGCCCTCCTTGCTCCCGAAGTGCCAGTACAGCGCAGTCTTCACGATTCCCGCGTGGCGGCAGAGCGCATCCACCGACGTCGCCGAGTAGCCCCGCTCGGAAATGAGCGCGACGGCAGCGTCGAGAATCCGCTCGCGGCTCGAGGCCCCCTGTGCCGTGAGCGTCCGGTCGCGCCGTACCGGCCTGGCCTGCGCCATATCCATCACCTCCACGTTCCTGGCTGCGGCCGGGGCGCCCCACCCGGGCGCCCGGCTCCCTCCAATGGTAAAACGCGAGCGATGGAACTGCCGTCGGTACCGACCCCCCCCTCGGATGTGATCCCGGTGCGTCCCGGAGAGGGCCTGGACGTCGCCGCTGTGACGGCCGCCCTCCGCGGTCGGCTGCCGGGCTCGGAGGACGTCCTCCGAATCGAGCAGTTCGGCGGCGGGCACGCCAATCTCACCTACCTGCTCCGCTATGGCGAAGGGGAGGGTGTGCACGAGTACGTGCTCCGGCGGCCACCGCTCGGGCCGGTGGCGCCCGGCGCCCACGACATGGTGCGCGAGTACCGGGCGCTCTCGAGCCTCTGGCGCGGCTTTCCGCTCGCACCGCGTGCCTATTTTCTCTGCGAAGACACCGCGGTGATCGGTGCGCCGTTCTTCGTGATGGAACGCCGGCACGGCGTCGTCGTTCGCGGTGGCGTTCCGGAGATCTTCGGCTCCGGTCGCAATCCGGTCGCCAATCGCAAGCTCGGCGAGGTGGTCGTCGACACCCTCGCCGACTTCCATGCCGTCGATCCGAATCCGCTCGGACTCGGCGGCATGGGCCGGCCCGAGGGATTCCTGCAGCGGCAGGTGACGGGCTGGGCAGGGCGCTTCGAGCGCGCGAAAACGGGAGACGATCCGGTCGCGGAGGATCTGGTCGGCTGGTTGATGCAACACCTCCCGGTGTCTCCTCCGCCGACACCTCTCCACAACGACTGGCGGCTGGACAACATGGCCGTGGCGGCGGACGATCCCGGCCGCTGCGTTGCCGTCTACGACTGGGACATGTTCACGATCGGCGATCCGCTCGCCGACCTCGGAACGCTGCTCGCGCTCTGGAGCGATCCGGGGGAGGGGCCGCCGGCCATGAACCCGATGCCGACACAGACGCCCGGCTTCCCGACGCGTGCGCAGGCCGTTGCGCGCTATGCCGAGCGTACGGGCCGCGACGTCTCGCGCGTTGCGTATTATCTCGTGTTCGGGACGTTCAAGATGGGCGTCGTGCTGCAGCAGATCTACTTCCGCTTCCAGCGTGGTCAGACACAGGACGCGCGCTTCGCGGCCCTCGGCGAGGCGGCGCGCGGCCTGTTCCGGCTGGCTGCCGAGCGACGCCCGTAGCGAGGGGCGGCCGACCCTCGCAGGCGGGGGCCGTAATCGGCCCCGTTTCGAGCCGGAGCGACCCTACCCGCGGCCGTCCCGCTCGGTAGACTGAGCCCTCCCGCGCCGCATCCGGCGCGGCCCCAGGGAGGGATCCCATGGCCGACGATCATGATTTCCACGTGGACCGCACCGGCATCCTGCTCTTCGCGAGTGCGCTCGGCGAGACGAACCCGATCTACTACGACGAGGCGTACGCGAAGACGACGCCGCTCGGCGGTGTGATCGCGCCACCGACCTTCGCCATCTCGTCCGCGCACTGGAATCCGACCTTTGGGCTGCGGGGCATTCGCAAGATCCCCGCACCGAAGGCGGCGCCCGCGGCGCAGCCGACGGGCGGGGGCGGTGGGGGTTCCGGTGGTGGTGGCGGCGGGAACCTCACGCGGGTGCTGCACGGCGAGCAGCGTTTCGAGTATCACCAGCCGATCCGGCCGGGCATGAAGCTCTCGGTGACGACTCGGCCCGGCAAGACCTGGACGAAGGAAGGCAAGCGCGGCGGATCGCTGCGCTTCAGCGAGTCGGTGACGGAGTACCGCGACGAGAGCGGTGCGCTGGTGGCGACCGCGACGAGTGTGGGTGTTCTCACGGAGAAGGCGGTGGAGCAGGGATGAGCAACCCGAAGCAGATGTTCGAGGATCTGAAGGAAGGGCAGGAGCACGAGGCGGTTCTGGTCGAGAATCTGACGCGCACGCAGATCGTGCAGTACGCGGCCGGCTCAGGAGATTTCAATCCCATTCACCACGACGAGACCTTCGCGACGAAGGCTGCCGGCTATCCGTCGGTCTTCGCGCACGGAATGCTCACGATGGGCCTTGCGGGCCGGCTGCTCACCGACTGGCTCGGCGATGGCGTGCTGCGCTCCTATGGCGTCCGTTTCGTGAAGCAGGTCTGGCCTGGCGACTCCTTGCGCGGGAAGGGCACGGTCAGGCGCCTCGAGGCGCAGGGACGGGACGGCCTCGTCGAGATCGAGGTCGTGGCCACCAACCAGCGGGGCGAGCCCGTGGTGACCGGGACTGCCACCGCAGTGCTGCCGCGGCGCGGCGGTGCTGCGGCCTGAGGCGCGCGGGAGCTGCGGCTCTGGCGCTGGTCGTGCTCGCGGCCTGCGCTCGCGGTCCCATCGACGTCGAGGCGCTGGGCCGGCGTCATCCGGGATCGCTGCCCGTGTCGGGCCAGTATCTCGACGAGACGACGCCCTATGCCTGGCCCCGGGCCGGGAGTCTCACCCTCTTCCTGTGCCGCTGGCCGTCCGGCGCGGTCATTCCCGTGGCCCTGCCGCGGGACGCCACGCCGGAGGAGAAGGGAGCGCTGGAGGCTGCGCTCCGCGCCTGGGAGAGCGCCGGTCTCGGCATTCGCTTCGAGCAGGTCGCGCCTGGCTCCGAGCAGATTACGATCCTGTTCGTCGATGGCAGCGTCGAGACGGCGATCGGCGACGGCGTCGGCGCAACGGTCGCGGATTGCCGCCTTGGCTCTGCAGCCGCGGGCGGCGATCCGCTCGCGGCGGAAGTCTACGGCGCCGTGGTGCGCGTGGCGCGGCGAACGCCGCCGGACGTTCGTCACCACGACAAGGCGCTCACGCAGGAGCAGATCGCGGGCATCGCGCTGCATGAGATCGGTCATGCGCTGGGCTTCCAGGGGCACGTCTCCTACGGAGACACGGCCATGGTTCGGTCGAGAGACGACGTTGCGGCGCGGGGACGTGCGCTGATGCGCGGAGAGCGCGTGACGGACGCGACGCTTCGTGCCCTCTATGCGCTCCCTTCCGGCGCCGTCGTCCAGCGCACACCGGTCTCGCCAGCGCGAACGGAAGCGGTCGACCGGCTGGCCGAGGCTGCCGTTCGGCTGCGCCTGCGGGGCCCCTACGTGCGCGTCGGAGACCGCGACGGGCGCGTCTTCTGGCGCGACGCGCAGGGCGAGGAGTACGGTGTTGCGGTGACGAATGTGCGGCGTGCGCTGTCGGAACCCGAACGGCTGCTGCTGCTCCCAGAGCCCCGTGCGCAGGCGCTGCTCAGCCCCTAGCGCGCATTCGTCGAGCGAGGGTCGAGTTCGCGTGCGCGTGCAAGGTGGATCGTTGCCTGCTCTTCCTTCCCGAGCGCCCGCAGCACGCTGCCGAGACGCAGGTGCGCAGCGGCAAGGCGCGGGTCGAGCGCAATGGCTCGCTCGAGCTCGGCGCGGGCGGCTTCGGGTTCCGGTGGCTGCTTCTTGTAGAGCGCCCAGCCGAGAGCGCTTCGGTACGCCGCATCGTCGGCGGCGAGCTCTGCGGCGGGACGCAGGAAGCGCAGCGCCTCGTCGAAGCTCCCCTTGCGCAGCAGCACCTCGCCCTTGCGGTAGAGGGTCTCGGCGCTGGCGATGCGCTGGGCCTCCTCCGCACCACCGCCGTCGAACTCCTCGTCGTACGCGCGGCGGCGGGCTGGATCGGAGAGCACGCCGTGGGCGTTTCCGATGCGGGCGAAGAGGGCGTTGGCCGTCTCGCGCAGATCCTCGAGGCCCAGGCGCGCGATGGCATCGGGATGAAAGGTCTTGGCTGCGGTGACGTAGGCACGCCGGATCGCGGCAGCATCGGCGCTGCGAGGCACGCCCAGCAGCGCGTAATGGTCGAGGTCCGGAAGCCGCGCATGCCGCTCGAGCAGCGACCGGCGGGCAGCAGCCGCGGTCACACGCCCGGACGCCGACTCCTCCGCCGCGGCGCGGACAGAAGCATCCGTTTCGCGGCCGGACGCGCCACCCTGCCGCGCGATCAGGATCTCGATCTCGGGGACCGGCGGTGAGGGCGCTTGCTCTGCGCAGCCCGACGTCGCAGGCTCCCCGGCGTAAGTGAGCGCTTCGAGCGCATCGAGCACCAGCGCTGCGGCGGGGGCGCCTGCATGCCCCGACAGCCGCGCCGCATCCGCGAGGCGCGTCCTGCCATCGAGACGGTCGCACAGCACGTCGAGGCCCGGGAGGGCGCCCAGGGCGAGTCTCGCCTGCTCGAAGCCGGGTCCCGGCGTGGCAAATCGATCACCGGCGGCGCCGAGGGCGGCGATGGCGCGTTCGGCGCTCCAGTGTTTCGACACGCCACGGTGTACTAGATGGACGGAATCATGAGCGAGCGCTGCCGCAGCAGCAGAGGCCGGCTCGCCGGGCGTGAGATCGAACTCGCCATCCGGCCACGCGAAGCAGTCGACCAGAAGCTCGCTCTCGTGTTCGCGCAGACGAAGCCAGAGCTCGCGTGGCGTGAGCAGATGGAGGGCCAGAAGGGCCTTCTCCTCGGTGGCGCCGTGCGCCTGCGCCCGTGCGGTGGCGCGCATCGCATCCTCGCGGGAGAGCACGCCATCGGCCACCAGCCGGGCGCAGAGGTCCCCGCCGCCCACGCGGAGTGGCTTTCCCGCGTGCAGCTCCACGGTTCGCGTCGTGCCGTCGGCCGAGAGTCGCAG
>CAYOIG010000151.1:0-14209 GCA_964403915.1 uncultured Myxococcaceae bacterium | reverse complement strand
GACTACGAAGGCGCGCTGCCGGATCTGACGACGCTCATGCGGGAGGTGACCGACGTCTCCGTGCTCTTTCTCGGCTGCCTGCTGCACGACATCGGCAAGGGCTTCGGTGGCGACCACTCGAACCGCGGCGCCGCGGGAGCCCGGCGCTGCGCGGAGCGCCTCGGTCTCTCGCCCGAGCGAATCGAGCGCGTCGTCTTCCTGGTGCAGCAGCACCTGTTGATGTCGCACGTGGCCCAGCGGAGAGATCTTTCGGACGCGCGGCTCATCGTCGAGTTTGCCCGCACCTGCGGTGACCGCGAGAACCTGCGCAACCTCTACCTGCTGACTTTCGCCGACATCCGCGCCTCGTCGCCGGCGGGCTGGACCGAGTGGAAGGGACAGCTGCTGCGCGAGCTCTTCGAGCGCACGTCCGAGTTCCTCGAGACCGGGAGCGACGACCC
Organism: uncultured Myxococcaceae bacterium; assembly: GCA_964403915.1. Taxonomy (GTDB): domain Bacteria; phylum Myxococcota_A; class UBA9160; order UBA9160; family UBA9160; genus MYXO. Next base: position 13,769 of record CAYOIG010000151.1, on the reverse strand, counting down.
GCGGGTTGCGCTCGAGCAGATCGAAGCGCGGGTCGAGCGGCGCCAGGACGCCGCGCGTGCCGAGCTGCGAGGTCTCGGCGTGGGCGAGACGCGCATTGCGGAGTTCTTCGCGATGATGCCCCGGCGCTACTTCGTGTCGCACTCCCCGCGTCAGATCGCTCGCCACGCACTGGTCGTGATGGCGTGGGCGCCGGAGAAGGTGATCTCGCACTCGGTGCGGGAGGTGCGCGGCGGCATCTCGGAGTTCCTGCTTTGCACCGAGGACGTGCACGGGCTCTACGCCACCGTCTCGGGCGTACTGGCGGCGAAGGGCATCAACATCCTCGGCTCCCACGTCTACACCGCGCGCTCCGGGCTCGCGCTCGAGGTCTACCGCGTGACCACGCCGCCGGGGGGTCCCGAGGAGCAGCGCGAGATCTGGAAGGCCGTGGCGTCGATGGTGCACGGCGCGCTGTCCCGCCTGCTCGATCTCGACGAGCTGATTCGCCGGCGCCGCCGCTCGCTGCTCGACTCCTCGCCGCGCCCACCGGCGCCGCGCCCACCCGAGGTGCTGATCTCGAACGCGGAGTCGGACTTCTACACGATCGTCGACGTGTCCGCGGACGACCGGCTCGGTCTGCTCTACGACCTGACGCGTACGATCGCGAGCCACGGGCTCGAGATCTACATCTCGAAGGCAGCGACCGTGATGGACCAGATCGCCGATACCTTCTATCTGAAGGATGGCGAGGGCAAGAAGATCCTCGACCCCGAGCGCATCGAGAGGCTTCGCCAGGATCTGCTGCGTGCAGCGGAGGGAGAGCCGCGTGCCGCGTGACGACGCCGTCGGGATTTGCGCCGGGATCGACGCCTTTCTCGCGTACTCGGCGGTCGAGCGCGGGCTGTCGCCACACACGCTCGAGGCGTACGGACGCGATCTCGCGCGGTTCGCCGAGCATCTGGCGGGAGAAGGGGTCGTTCGGCCGAACGACGTCACCCGGGCGCATCTGAGTGGCTTTCTCGTGCGGCTGGAGGCCGCCGGGCTCGGGCCCCGCAGCCGCAAGCGGGCCCTGGTGGCGGCCCGCCGGCTGCTCCGCCACTGGCAGCGCGAGGCCCTCGTGACGGGAGAGCCGCTGCAGGGCGTGCCGGTGCCGCACGCCCCGGAGCCGCTGCCCCGCGTGCTGCGACCCGAGGAGAGCGCGGCGCTGATCGAGGCCGCCGACCCTGCCACGACGCTGGGCCTTCGCGACCGCGCCATGCTCGAGGTGCTCTATGGCTGCGGCCTGCGCGTGAGCGAGCTGGTGTCGCTTCCGCTCGGAGCGGTGGACCGGCGCGCAGGCCTCCTGCGCGTCACGGGGAAGGGGCGTCGCGAGCGCATCGTGCCGGTCGGAGAGGCGGCGCTGGCGGCGCTCGATGCCTGGCTCGAGGCGGGGCGTCCGCTGCTGGCGCGGGCCGCGCGGCGGGCCTGCGAGGCGGTCTTCCTCTCGAACCGCGGCGCGGCGATGACGCGGCAGAACTTCTTCGAGCGGATCGGAACGCTCGCGCTGCGGGCAGGGATTCCGCGCGAACGCGTCTCGCCCCACGTGCTGCGCCACGCGTTCGCCACCGATCTGCTGGAGGGCGGCGCCGACCTTCGCGCGGTGCAGTCGATGCTCGGCCACGCAGACCTCGCGACGACGCAGATCTACACGCACGTGAGTAGATCCCGGCTTCGCGAGACCGTCGAGCGCCATCACCCGCGCGGGGCCGGGCGCGGGCGGCCGCGAGCGTGAGAAGCGCTGCGCGGGTTGCGCTGCTCGAGTCGCTTCCGCCGGCGAGCCGGGCTGCGGTCGAAACGCTCGTGGCGGCGGCCACGCGGCGTGGCTTCGCCGTCCACCTGGTGGGCGGGCCCGTGCGAGACTTCCTGTTGGGACGCCCGGTCCGGGACGCCGACCTGGTGATCGAGGACCGGATCCCCGGCGCGGCGCTCGAGCTGGCTCGGGAGGCTCTTCCGGGCGCACGCATCGTCGCCCACGGCCGTTTCGGCACCGTGCGGATCGATCTTCCCGACGCTCGGGTCGACCTCGCGACGGTGCGCAGCGAGCACTATCCGCACCCGGGATCGCTGCCGATCGTTGCGGCGGGAGGGCTCGACGACGATCTTCGCCGGCGCGATTTTTCGGTGAACGCCCTCGCCGTGCCCCTCACGCCGCGCGCGCGCGAGGGCCGACCCGCCATCGTCGACCTCTGCGCGGGCGAGGCGGACCTCGCGGCGCGAACGCTCCGGATCCTCCATGACCGGAGCTTCCACGACGATCCCACGCGGGCACTGCGAGCGGCACGGCTCGGCGCGCGGCTCGGCTTCGGCCTCTCGCGCGGCTCCCGCGCGGCGCTGCGCGATGCGCTGCGGGATGGCGCATTCGGCCGCGTGAGCGGGGACCGCTTGCGGCGCGAGATCGAGAAGGTTTTCGACGACGCTGCCGAGGGCACGGAGCCGGCCCTCGTGCTGCGCCTGCTCGACGAGTGGCACGTGCTCGCGGCGCTCGAGCCCGGCCTGCGCCTGCCCCGCGCGGCCGTGGCGCCGCTGCGCCGGCTCGGGCGGCTGCTCGCCGCGCCGCCCTGGCCGAGCCCGCGGCTGCGGCGTCTCGTGGCCGGCCTCGCGGTCTGGCTCGCACCACTCGATGGCGGGCTGCGCCAGCGGGCGCTGCAGCGCCTGTCGATCCGCGGCGAGCTGGCCGCTCGGATCTCGGCCTTTCCCCGCCAACGCGACGTGGCGCTGCGCGAGCTCGAGAAGGCCCGCGGCCGCGGTGCGATCGATGCGGCCCTGGGACGGCTCGCAGAGGAGGAGCTGCTGGCGCTCCTCGCGTTCGCCGCGCCGACTCCGCGTCGCCGCATTCTCCGCTACGCGATCGAGGACCGTCCGCGGCGTCTTCCGGTGAACGGAGAGGATCTGCTGGCGCTCGGCCTCGCGGGCCCGAGCGTCGGCAAGGCGCTCGCGACGATTCGGGCCGGTTTGCTCGACGGCCGGGTGAGTGGCCGCGAGGATGCGCTCGCGCTCGCGCGCGAGTTCGGCCGACGCCGGGCGCCTGCGGCCGGGCGGCGCGCGCGGACCGTCTGAGCCGCACGGCCCGCTGCCTCGCGGCACTTGCTCCCGGACGTTGCCGGACAGGCGGGGCTCGCCCATACTGCCCCATGGCGCCCCCCCGTTCCGTTCTCCGATCCTCCCTGGAGCCATGCCCTTGAGCCTGGACGTCACCGCTCCGACCGGAGAGGCGAGGCCCGTCTTCGAGCCGCTCTTCGACGGCGCAGAATGCGCCGTCAAGCTTCAGGCCTTCGAGGGCCCGCTCGACCTGCTGCTGCATCTGATCCGCCTCGAAGAGGTGGACATCGCCGACATCCCGATTGCGCGCATCGCGGAGCAGTATCTCGACTACCTCACCCTGCTGCGCGACCTGCACCTCGACGTGGCGGCCGAGTATCTGCTCATGGCGGCAACGCTGGCGTGGATCAAGTCGCGCATGCTGCTGCCCCCCGACGCTGCCGGCGAGGAGGAGGAGGGCCCCGATCCGCGGGCCGAGCTCGTGGCGCGGCTGCTGGAGTACCAGCGTTTCAAGAACGCCGCGGAGGAGCTGGACCGCCGGCCGCTGCTCGGTCGCGACGTCTTCCAGGCGGTGCCGCCCGAGCCCGAGCCCCTGCCGATCGCCGCCGAGGAGGTCGACGTCACGCTCGTGCAGCTTCTCGATGCCCTGCGCCGCGTGCTCGCGCGCGCGAAGGCGGCGGGGATCGTGCATGAGGTCGTGGTCGAGACGCTCACCGTCCGCCAGGGAATGATCGATCTGATGGATGCGCTGGCCGGTGTGGAGTCGATCGAGTTCTCTGGCCTCGTCGTGAAGCTGGGAGGCAGCACGCCGAGTCGAACGCGCATCGTGACGACGTTTCTGGCGATGCTCGAGCTGACACGTCTCTCGGCCATCCGGATCTACCAGGGGATCGGCGCTTCCGGCGCGCCCGAGGGTCCGATCCGCCTGCGGCGCGCAGGGGAAGAAGCCGGTAGCGACTGGAGCGAGCGCATCTCCAACCTGATGTGAAGACACACGAGCGGGAGAGGGAGAAAGACATGGAGCGGAGCGAGCAGCGTCGGATCCTCGAGGCGCTCGTCGTCTCGGCGCCCGAGCCGGTGCCGGCCGGGCGCCTGGCCAGCGTCGTGCCGGACGCGACGCCGGCGCTGGTGCAGGAGCTCGTCACCGAGCTCAACGCGGAATACGAGACGCAGGAGCGTGGCTTCGAGATCCATCACGTGGGCGGCGGCTACCAGCTGCGAACGCGGCCCGATCTGGCCGAGCACGTTCGGGCGCTGCAGCCGAGGCGCGCCGTGCGCCTCTCGCGCGCCTCGCTCGAGACGCTGGCGGTGATCGCCTACAAGCAGCCGGTGACTCGCGCCGAGATCGAGCACGTCCGCGGCGTCGACGCAGGCGCAGTGGTCCGCACGCTGCTCGAACGCAATCTCGTGCGCATCGCGGGCCACCGCGAGATCCCGGGCCGCCCGATGCTGTATGCGACGACCCGGCGCTTCCTCGAGGTCTTCGGCCTCGCCTCGCTGGAGGATCTGCCGACGCTGCGGGAGATCGAGGAGCTGCTGCCGGCCGATCCGGCCGCCGTACCGGTCGAGAGCGCGGGTGAGGAGGATGCCGCGAGCGAAATCGGCGAGGGGGACGAAGAGGCAGCCGGCGAGGGGGCGCTCTTCGGCAGCTTCGAGAGCGCCTATGCCGAGCCGCTCGAGGGCGACGAGGACGACGACGGCCTCTTCGAAGACGAGATCGACGGCGAAGACACCGAGCCCCGGGGCGAGCCGCACTGAACGCCATGGCGACTCGGGTCCGGCGGTCGCCCTCGAAGCCCTGCGCGCTGCCGGCGACGAGGAAGCCTGCGCCGTGAGCCTGCGTCTCCAGCGCCTCCTCTCGGCCGCCGGGCTGTGCTCGCGCCGCGAGGCCGAGCGCTGGATCGCGGCGGGGCGCGTGCGCGTGAACGGCAATCTTGCGCGCGTGGGCGAGAGCGCGGACCCCGGCTCGGACGTGATCGAGGTCGACGGCCGTCGTATCAGCGCCGAGCCGCTCGCCTACTGGATGGCGAACAAGCCGCGCGGCTTGCTGACGACCTGCCGCGATCCCGAAGGCCGCCGCACGGTTCTCGACCTGCTCCCGAGCGGGCTCTCGCGTCTGTCGCCGGTCGGGCGTCTCGATGCCGATACCGAAGGGCTCGTTCTGCTCACGAACGATGGTGCCCTGGCGCACCGGCTCCTCCACCCGTCGCTCGGCAACGAGCGCGAGTACCGGGTGACGGTTCGCGGCCGGCTCGAGCCGGAGACCATCGCTCGGCTCGAGCGCGGCGTCGTGCTCGAGGATGGCCCCACGGCGCCGTCGCGCGTGAGCGGCTCGCGTTTCGATGCGGCAGCGAATGCCACGCGCTTCGATCTCGTGCTCACCGAGGGCCGCAAACGCCAGATCCGGCGCACGCTCGCTGCACTCGGCCATCCAGTGATCACGCTGGTGCGTACGCGCACCGGAACCCTGCGCCTCGGCAAGCTCGCGCCCGGCACGACACGCCCGCTTTCTCCGCAGGAGTTGCGCGCGCTGCGGGCGCACGCGGAGGGGCTGAGGCGGCGACGTCGCGCGGGCTCGTCGCGGCCGGTCCGGCAGGGGCCTGGCTGACGCTTCTGTTACGCTCGCCCTCCGCACCCGACCAGGAGCCGGATGGCACGCCGTCAGGAACAAGAGCCGGCACGGACCGGCGTCGTCGAGGTCGCACCGAACACGCTGCGGATGGAGCTTCCCATCCGTATGCCGGGGCTCGGGCACGTAAATACGTACGCGCTGCTCGACGCGGAGGGCGCGGCCGTCATCGATCCGGGGCTTCCCGGGCCGTTCGCGTGGCGTGCGCTGCAGGATCGACTGGCCACGGCGGGCCTGCGCACGAAGGACATTCACACCGTCCTCATCACGCACTCGCACCCAGATCACTTTGGCGGCGCGGCGCGCCTTCAGCGCGAGGCCGGGGCGAGGGTGATCGCGCACCATCGCTTCTCCTTCGAGCCCGTGCGGGCCACGGCGCCCGAGGTCTCGGTGGACGATCTCGCGGCGCAGGCTGCGGGCGATGCGCAGGAGGAGCCCGCCGCGCCCGCGGCAGTGCCCTGGGCCGGGGGCACGCCCTGGGGTGGCGAGCGGCCGCGCCCGGCCCTGCGGCGACGCATCCAGTTCCGCGTGATGCGCTGGCTCGGCCGGCGCTGGCTCCCCGAGATCACCCACCCCGTCGAGCACGGCGACGTGCTGCGCCTCGCGGGCCGTGACATGTTCGTGCTGCATACCCCCGGCCACACGTCCGACCACTTCTGCCTGCACGATCCGGAGACCGGAACGCTCTTGGCCGGCGATCACGTCCTGCCGACGATCACGCCGCACATCTCGGGGCTCTCGTCGTCGCGCGATCCCCTGGCCTCCTTCTTCTACTCCCTCGACCGCGTGGCGGAGCTCACCGGCGTGAAGACCGTGCTGCCGGCGCACGGGCATCCCTTCGCCGACCTGCGCGCACGCACCGAGGCCATCAAGCGCCACCACCACGAGCGTCTCGAGCGCGTCAAGGAGATCTCGCGCAGCCTCGGCCGCCCTGCCACCGTGCGCCAGTTCTCCGAGCACCTGTTCAAGCCGCGCAGCTGGGGCTCGATGGCCGACAGCGAGACCTACGCCCACCTCGAGCACCTGCGCCTGCTCGGCCAGGCCGAACGCACCGAGGACCGCCGCGGCATCCCGTACTACGTCGCGGGCTGAGGCGAGCGGCGGCTTGGTGGCCGGCGCTCCGGCCTCACGCCCGCGGCATCCCGAGCGCCTCGGCGAGATAGGGCAGGGCCTCCTCGTTGAGCGAGAGCTCGGGGGCGAGGCGCTTGCCGAGGCCCTCGGCCGTGAGCATCGCGAGGTTCACCATCGTCATGTGGCTGCGGGCCTGGATGTGGTGACGCCGGAGGATGTCGAAGATGCGGCCGATCTCGACGGTGATCTCTAGGTGGGCGAGGCCCTGGCGCTGGACGCTCTCCACCAGCGCCACGATCTCGGCCTCGTAGGCGCCGTAGTCGGGAGTGCTGCGGTGGGGGGCGTTGTCGTAGAAGAGACGGGCGACCGTCTTGCCGTCTCCGCTGGCGAGCGCGAAGAAGAGCTGCGCGGTCGTCAGGCGATCGCTCTCGGTCAGTCGGCCTACGAGACCGAGGTCGAGCAGCACGATCTCGTGCGGTGGCCGGAAGCGGAGGTTGCCGGGATGCAGATCCGCGTGGACGAAGCCGTGCAGAAAAATCATCCGGCACACCCCGCGCATTCCTGCCTCGATCACGCGGTGCACGTCGATGCCGCGGGCGGCGAGGTCTTCTTCGCGGATGCCCTCGATGAACTCCATGGTGAGCACCGCGTCGGAGCAGAGCTGCGGAACCAGCGCCGGGAAGCGCACGTCCGGATCATCGGCGAAGTTCTCGCGGAAGCGCCGGTTGTGCTCGGCTTCGTTCTCGAGGTGGATCTGCTCCTCGACGGCGTCGCAGAACGTGCGCATGGCCTCTTCGAGGGAGACGAGACGAAGCGACGGCAGCAGCCGCTCGAGGCCGCGCGAGAGGCCGAGCAGGATCGAGCGGTCGAGGCGCACCTTCTCGAGGATGTCCGGGCGCCGCACCTTGACGGCGACGGGCTCGTCGCGGCCGGGAAGAAACGCGCGATGCACCTGCGCGACGGACGCGGCCGCCACCGGCTCGGGATCGAAGCGCGCGTAGAGCGCCTCCAGCGGCCGACCGAAGTCCCGCTCGATGGTGGCGCGCACCTGCGCGAAGGAGAAAGCTGGCACGCGATCCTGCAGCGTGACGAGCTCCTCGCGCAGGGGCCCGGGCAGGATGTCCGCGCGGGTGGAGGCGATCTGGCCGATCTTGATGAAGGTCGCGCCGAGGGAGGTCGCGAGACGCACGAGCGCACGCCCGGCCGCGCGCTGTGCGCGGGCCAGAGGAGGGCCCCCGCTGCGCAGCCACTCGCGCAGGAAGACGCCGCTGGCCATCACGAGGGCCTGCGCCAGATGCGCGCAGCGAAGCATCACGGCGAACGCGTGGTGTGCGAAGCCTTCCGGCCGCGCGGCGGCACGTCCGTCCGGCCGTACGATGCTCACGGAAGGATGATGACCGGCGTGCCCGTCGAGACCCGCGTGGCCAGGAACTCGATGTCGTGGTCTGCGAGGCCCACGCAGCCATAGGTCCAGTTGAGACCCGCGGAGTCGCCCTGCCAGCGGGGCCCTTCGCCGTGGATGCCGAGATTGCCGCCGAGGCGGGTGTCCTGCGGCGGAAGCCGCGCGGCAGACTGCGCCGAGACGATCTCGTCGCGCTCGACCGCGTTGATGAGGCCGAGCCGGAGCGCCCGCTCGGCATCGCTTTCGCCGGGATAGTCGATCGGCAGGAAGATGTGGTAGCGGCTCGCGCGCGGCGGGCCGGCCACGCGGTACATGCCCTCCGGCGTCTTCATGTCGCCGCGGCGTTCCTTGGGTCCGCGCGGCTCGCGGCCGAGGGCGGCACGGAAGCGAATCGGCTCGCCGTCGGCGCACTGCGCGACCAGCGCACGCTCGGATTTTCGAACCTCGATCGCGAGGATGCTCCTACAGCGGCGGTTGGGGTCGGACGAATCGGGGGTCGGAAGCGCCAGCTCCTCACCGGGCGGGGTCTCGGGCTCGATGGGCTCGATCACGTAGCCCGGAAAGTGCGGGCGAGCGCAGCCCGTGACGATTGCGCTTGCGAGCACCAGGAATTTCGCAACCCTGCGGCGCCAGCCAGCTCCGGCCATCCCTCTGTCCCCCCAGAACGGACGTGATGTTTACGAAAGCACGGATACGATTGCGCGGGATGAGACGTTTCGCTCTGGCTGTCGCTGCGCTCGGGCTGCTCGGTGCCGATGCGCCCGGCTGGGTGCCGGCACGGCCCCAGGGGCTCGCCCCGATCTACGGCGGCGCCGAGAAGGACATCGTCCGTCCCGACGAAACCCTCCTCGACGTCGCCTACCGCCACCGGCTCGGCTTCGAGGGCCTCTCGCGACTCAATCCGAAGGTGAAGGTCTGGATCCCGGACGCCGGGACGGTCGTCGATCTGCCCACCGAATACGTTCTCCCCACGGCCCCCCGCAAGGGCCTCGTCATCAACGTACCCGAGATGCGGCTCTACGATTTCACACGCGGCGGAGATCCCGAGACCTACGCCATCGCCATCGGCGACGAGATGGATCCCTCACTGATCGGAGAGTTCCGTGTGGGCGCAAAGCGCCGCCATCCGGCCTGGACGGTGCCGGCGACGATCCGCAAGGAGAAGCCGGAGCTGCCGGCCGTCGTGCCGCCCGGCGAGGACAATCCCCTCGGAGACCACTGGATGACGATCGGCAACACCAGCTACGGCATCCATGGTACGAACAACCCGTGGTCCATCGGGCGCATGGCGACCCATGGATGCATCCGCCTCTACGATGACCAGCTCGCCGGCCTGTACGAGCGCATACCCTCTGGCACGCCGATCCGGCTCATGTATCAGACGGTCAAGCTCGGCGCGCGGGACGACGGCATCTACGTCGAGGCCCATCCCGATCTCTATGGCCGGGAGCCGGACCGCGTGGAGCGGGCGCAGATCGCCCTCTACGAAATGGGCGTCGGGCACCTGGTGGATGCGCGGCGTCTGCGCGAGGCCGTGAAGGCCTCGCGGGGTGTGCCGGTGCGGGTGGGGACGCTGCCCGCACCCGCGCCGGCGACGTTCACTACTTCGAGACCCGCTTCTTGAAGATGGCCTCGGCCGTGCGCGCGGCGTCGTCCGCACGCGCAGCCGCCGACTTCGCCTCGGCCTCGGCGGCCTGGGCGCGGGAGAGAGCCTGATCGGCCGTCTTCTGGGCAGCCTCCGCCTTGCGGTTGGCGGCATCCGCCGACGACGAGACATCGTTGAGCCGCTGCTCGAGCTTGTCGACGCGGCCATTGGTCGCGCAGCCCGCCAGGCCCGCGGCGAGCACCGGAACGAGAGCAAGACGCATCATTCGCTTCATGTTTCCCTCCAACAAGGACGCGTGCAGGGCGGCCCGCACGCCATGGGAGTAGAGCATGATCGCGGTCGTGCGCAACCCCGGTTCGGTCGCGGGGCATCGCAGCCTGCGTCAGTCTGCAGACCCGGAGCCACCACCCGTTGCCTGCGCCCGGCGATGCTGCTCGACGACGAGCCCGACCTCCTGGCCGTAGGAGATCTCGAGGGTGTGGCCGTCGGGGTCGCTGAGCAGCGCCCAGTAGCCGACGGGGTAGCCGGAATCGAGCGGTCCGAGACGGAGCACCCCTTCGGCGCGCGCCTCACCGCAGAGCCGGTCCACCTCCCCGCGGGAGATGCAGCCAACGCCGAGGTGCGCGAGCGGAAGCAGCGGCGTCTCGACCTTCTCCACGGAGATGAGCACCAGCACGAACGGGCGGGTGCCGTCGCAGATCCACGCCACCTCGCTGCCAGTGGCCGGATCGCGGCGATGGTGGACGACCTCCATCCGCGCATAGCGGGAATAGAACGAGAGGCTCGCCGAGAGGCTCGTGGCCGGCAGCGCGATGTGGGTGAGGCCGAGATCCGACAGCGCCGCTCCTTTGCTCGCCGGATTCGCCGGCCGCCCCGCAACCGATAGCAACGGCGGTTCGTTCCGCACGCGGCGCGCGATACTCGGGCCCATGAGTCAGGCCCGGCCGCCGGCGACGCAGGACGCCGAGCGCTTCGATCCGCCCGTGACGCGGGTCGAGTGGCGAACCCCGGAGCGGCAGCGCTTTGGAGCCGTCCTCGAAACGCTCGCAACGCACCTCGACGCAGCGAGCGTCGCGCGCCTGCTGCGTCACCGCGGGCTCCAGATCGATGGGCGGCCCGTCGGAGAAGACGACGTGCCGGACGAGATCGCGCCCGGAACGCGCGTCGTGGCCTGGGCGCTGGCTCGCGAGCCGGAGCCGATTGCGATCGGTGCGGAACACCTCCTGCGCGACGAGGACGGGATCGTGGCGGCGACCAAGCCCGCATGGCTTCCGGTGCAGGGCACGCGAGCGAGCCAGTGCTTCTCGCTCGAGGAGGCCCTGCGCTCGCTGCTCGGCTGCCCGGAGCTGCGCGCCGTGCACCGCCTCGATCGCGAGACGAGTGGCGTCGTGCTCCTGGCGCGCGATGCGCGCACGGCCTCCCGGCTCGGCCGCGCATTCGCCGCAGGGAGCATCCACCGCCGCTATCTCGCCGTGGTTTCACCGTCACCTGCGCAGGCGTTCGAGGTGGAGGGGCGATTGCGAAGGGTGCTCGACCCGCAGCGCTTTCGCTTCGCCCTCGCGAGCGGAGCCGAGGAAGGGGGCAAGCCCAGTCATACCCGCTTCCGGCGGCTCGAGGTTCGCGAGGGGCGGGCGCTGGTGGAGGCCTCGCCGACGACCGGCCGCACGCACCAGATCCGCGTCCACCTCGCAGCCGCGGGCTCTCCGATCGTCGGAGACCGGGTCTACGGCGGGCCTGATGAGCGGGGAGCGCCGCGCTGCCTGCTTCATGCGCAGCGCCTCTCGCTGGCCCTGCCCGGTGCCGGCGAGACCGTGCTCGAGGCGCCGCTCCCGGACGATTTCGTCGCCGCCGGCTTCGGGGGGCCGGCGTCGTAGGGGCGGCGCGCCGTGGGGCCCAGTTGCCGCCCGGCGTTCAGGCAGCGCCCCGATCCGCCGAAACGCAGGGCGCGGCGGGCCGGCGTTGGCCCGAAGCGGAGGGAGGTCTGCCCCGTGAGTTCTGGCTGTCCGGTGCTGCTCCTCGGTGAAGGCGCGGAGCTCGACGATGTGGCCTCGGTGCTGCGCGGCCTCGGCGTTGCCTTCGAGGAGAGCCGCGGCGCCGAAGCCGCCGGCCCCGTGGTGCTACCCCGCGATCTGCTGGTCGCAACGGCCCGCCGGGCGCTGGCGCTGCCGCGTCCGCCCAGGGGCCACTTCGAAGCCCGCGGGCCCGCCCGGGTGGCGGTGGTGACCTCCGATTCCCCGAGCCTGCGCGCGGGGCTCCGGGAGGCCGGCTTCGATCTGCTGCTGCGGCGCCCGGTCCACCCGACAGCCCTTCGCCTGCTGCTGCTTCGCCTGCTCTACAGGGGCCCTGAGCGCCGGCGGGAGACTCGCGTCTCGGTCGGCCTTGCGGCGCGCTATCGGGCCGGCCTTCTCTGGCGCAAGGCGGTCCTCACCGAGCTCTCCACGGGGGGCTGCCGCCTGCTGGCCCCCCGGGCCGTGCGGCCCGGCTGGAGCATCACGGTCGAGATCCCCGATCCGGCTGGATCCGGCGCCCCGCTCCGGCTCCTGGGGCGCGTCGTCCGGGCGAATGCGGTGAGCCCCGTGGATCCGACTTTCACGCTGGCCCTCTCCTTCGTGAAGCTGACCGAAGGGACTCGCCAGCGGCTCACCCGGATCGTGGCGGCCCACGAGCGGGGGCCCGCCTCGCTGCCGGGCGGCTGGGAGCTGGAGGAGCCGGCACCGGCTCCGGTTACGGGTACGGCGCAGGAGTCTGCGTTGCAGCCCGAGGCGCCGGAGGCTGCGCCCGAGGAGCCCGAGCCGCAGGAGGGCATTGCGCAGGAGGCGACGCCCGCAGGTGCCGATCGGCGGCGCGCGCCGCGCACTGCGTACACGACGCGCGTGGTGACGCTCGGCGAGGAGGCGGCCCACGTGGTGATGGGCCGCGACCTCTCGCCGGGCGGCATCCGCATCGAGCCCCACGGCGGTCTCGAGCGCGGGCAGCGCGTGGCCCTCGCGCTCCATGGAACCGGGCTTCCAGTTCCGCTCGTGGTCCGCGGATCGGTGCTCCGGGACGACGGCGACGCGGGGCTCGTGATCCGTTTCGATCCCCTCGGCCCTGCCCAGAGCGAAGCGCTCACGAAAATCCTCGCCGGTCTGGGCGGTATCGAGGCCCTTGGCACCTCCGCCGCAGGCTGCGAGCAGGTCGTGACACGCCTTCTCGACGGCTCCGACGCGCCGCAGGCGGCCTGAAGCGCCGCGGCCGCCTCCCCGGCTGTGGCATGCTCGGCGGGCACGGCCCGCGGGCGGGCCATCAGGGGAGGTGTCCGTGTCGGAGGATCTGTCGCGTCTCGACGCCGTGGCCCAGGCCGAACGGGTTCGCCGTGGCGAGGTCTCTCCTCGCGAGCTGGTGGACGCCGCGATTGCGCGCATCGAAAAGGTCGATCCCGCCGTCCACGCCGTGATCCACGAGCGCTTCGAGCGGGCGCGGGAGGAGGCGTCGTCTCGGGCACTGCCCGACGGGCCCTTCCGCGGCGTTCCGATCCTGATGAAGGATCTCGGCGGCCAGTCCGCCGGAGATCCCTATCACGCCGGCATGCGCTGCCTGCGCGACGCGCACTGGACCGAGAGCGCCGACAGCCACTTCACCGCGAAGCTGCGGCGGGCGGGCTTCGTCATCCTCGGGCGCACGAATACGCCGGAGCTCGGCCTCCTGCCGACGACCGAGCCCGAAGCGCACGGCGCCACGCGCAACCCGTGGCATCTCGACCACTCCTCCGGCGGATCGAGTGGCGGCGCGTCGGCCGCGGTGGCCGCGGGCATGGTGGCGGTCGCGCACGCGAGCGACGGAGGCGGCTCGATCCGCATCCCGGCCGCGCATTGCGGTCTCGTGGGTCTCAAGACGACGCGCGGCCGCTCGTCCTTCGGTCCGGGTCTCGGCGAACGCTGGGCCGGACTCTCCGCGGAGCTCGTGGTCTCGAAGACCGTGCGCGACACGGCCGCGGTGCTCGATATCGTCCAGGGCCCGATGC
>CAYOIG010000150.1:0-2198 GCA_964403915.1 uncultured Myxococcaceae bacterium | reverse complement strand
GCTCACGCGCGACGTCGATCTCGTGCTGGTGGTGGGCGCTCCGTCATCGTCCAACAGCAATCGGCTCACCGAGCTCGCGCGCAAATCCGGCGTGCCGGCGTACCTCGTCGAGAGCTCGGACGACATCGACCCCGCGTGGCTTGCGGGAGTGCGCAGCGTGGGCGTGACCGCTGGAGCCTCGGCTCCCGAGGTGCTCGTGGAGCAGGTCCTCGAACGTCTCCGTGCCCTCTCGCCCGGCGGCATCACGCTCGATTCACTCCCCCTGGTGGATGAGGGCATGGTCTTTCCGCTTCCGTCCGAGCTGCGGCAGGCCCCGTAGCCGTTGGCACGGGATTCCGACGAGCGGACGTCCAGCGCCGAGCCGGAGGCCGAGGACGAAGGAGCCGTGGAGGATCCGGAGTCCTCCCCCGCGATACCGGCCGCAGTGCTCGCCAGCCGCGCAGCAGCCAGCGCACTGGCATCGGATTCGCCGCACCCACGAGAGAGGGTCGAGCGCGAGATCTGGCGCATCGCCTGGCCCGTCATCCTGGCTCAGGCGCTCGCCAGCATCGTCAGCCTGATCGACATCGCCATGGTCGGCCGCCTCGGACGCGACTCGGTCGCAGCCGTCGGCTACACGACGCAGTTCCTCAACCTCGCCCAGTCGGTGATGTTCGCGGTCGGCGCGGCGTGCGTGGCCCTCATGGCGCGCGCCATCGGCGCACAGGAGCGCGACCGGGCCCGCACGTCGCTCGCCGCCTCGCTCCTCATCTCGGGCGCGCTGGCGACCGTGTTCACGGCGACCGTCCTCACCTTCCCGCACCAGCTCCTCGAGCTGCTCGGCGCGGAGCCGAAGGTAGTGGAGGCCGCCATCCCCTATTTCCGGCTCAGCCTCGGCTCGACGCTGCTGCTCGCCGTCTCGATCACCCTCGAGAGCGCGTTCCGCTCCGTCCGCGACACGCGCACGCCGATGCTCATCGCCGGTGTCGTCACCGTGGTGAAGACCGCTCTCAACTACCTGCTCATCTTCGGCAATCTCGGCTTTCCACGCCTCGAGCTCTTCGGTGCGGGCCTCGCCACGCTGCTCGCACAGGGCGTCGCGATCGTCGGCTTCGTGGTCGCCGCTTCGCGGAGCGATCCCGTGATGCGCGTTCGGCTGCGCGACTTGCGCGCGGCGCTGCCCCTGCTGCCCGAGGTGACACGCATCGCGCTCCCGGCGGTGGGCGAGCGGGTCGTGCTGAACGTGGCCATCATGACCTACTTCGCTGTGCTCGGACACTTCGGCTCGGTCGCGATCGCCGCCTATACCATCGGCACGCGCCTGCTCTCCTTCTCGTGGATCCCCGGCACCGGCTTCTCGGTGGCGGCCGCGACCTTGGTGGGCCATTCGCTCGGCAGCGGGGACGCGAAGGGCGCCGAACGTTCGGGCTGGCGGGCTGCCCGGCTCGCCCTCGGCGTCTCGGTCGTGCTCGGGCTCACGTGTGCCCTGCTGCGCGGCCCGATCGCCCGCGTCTTCACCAACGACCAGGGCGTGGTGGAGGCGCTCGGGCCCTTCATGCTGATGCTCGCCCTCGCCCAGCCGCCGATGGGCGTCCACTTCACACTGGGCGGAGCCCTGCGCGGCGCCGGGGATACCTGGACTCCGCTGGTCGCGGCCTTCCTCGGCAACTGGGCCTTCCGCGTGCCCCTCTCCTACGTCTTCGCGCAGGGCTTCGACCTGAGCGTCACCTGGGTCTGGGCCGCGCTGATCGCCGACCACTTCGTACGCGCCGTCTGGCTCACCTGGTCGTTCCAGCGCGGGCGCTGGCGCAGCAGGGTCGGCGCCAGCACGCGCTGAGGCCTGCCGCCGGGCAGACGCCGCCATCGGGCGCGGCGCTACACCTCGCTGATCTCGAAGGCGAGCCGCCCCTCGCCGCAGGTCACCCGAACGCGGCCGCCCTTCACGAGGGCTCCGAAGAGGATCTCGTCGGCGAGCCGGTCCTTCAGCTCGGTCTGTATCACGCGCGCCAGAGGTCTCGCGCCAAAGAGAGGGTCGTAGCCCTTCTCGGCGAGCCACGCGCGCGCGTCCGGCGCGAGATCGAGCACGACCCGCTTCGGCTTCAGCTCCTCGCCCAGCTCGCGCACGAACTTGTCGACCACGTGGCCCATCACCTCGGGCGTGAGCTGTTCGAAGGTCACCACCGCGTCGAGACGGTTGCGGAACTCGGGGCTGAACAGAC
>CAYOIG010000149.1:0-2997 GCA_964403915.1 uncultured Myxococcaceae bacterium | reverse complement strand
CAACAATGGCCTCGACGGCATCGCCAACACGCCGGACGACCAGGTGGCGGTGGGATGGAATAGCTGGCACGCATCGCTGCCGGGGAACTGGCGGGCCCACGGAACGGGCCTTGCGAGCTTTGGCGAGTGGCATCGTATCGGCATCACCTGGGGAGGGCCGACGCACGACTTCGAGCTCTGGATCGACGGCGTGCTGAAGGCCTACGACGATCCCTTCGCAGCGGCCTTCCAGGCCTGGGGCGACACGGGGTCTTCGGGAAGCGGAGCGAACCTCGCGCTCGGTGACATCCACGAGCGCGGCGTCGACGGGGAGAACGGCGTCGCCGGGGTTACCTTCGCCGACCTGCGCATCTGGAACGAGGCGGTCGCCTTCGGAGACGCGCTGCCCATTCCCGAGCCGGGAACGGCGGCGCTGGTCGCCGCCGGGTGCGCGCTGCTCGGCTGGCGCCGCCGGAGCGCATGAAGGCGCACTCGCGAGCGCGAGAAACGTAACGCCGTCGCATCACCACCCGGTCGCCGTCGCACGCCGACCCTCTGGCGTTCGGGCGTCTGCGCCGTGACGCGCGCCCGGGCCGGGCTCAGGCGAGCGGCTCGCCCAGGTGCTTGCGCGCCAGGTCCGCCCACGGCCCCTTCGGCTCGAGCTGCACGTAGTGGCGCCAGTGAATGCGTGCCGTCCGGCGCAGGCCGAGCTTCTCGTAGAGCAGCGCCAGATTGAGGCGGGCGTCGGCGAAGAACGGGTCGATCCGGGTGGCCGCCTTGTAGTGCTTGAGCGCACCCTCGTTGCGGTCTTCTTCTTCGAGAACGTTGCCGAGGTTGAAGTGGGCCTCGAGGTGCTCGGGCGCGAGCGCCAGCGCCTGCTCGAAGCAGGCACGGGAGTCCGCCCGCCGGCCCTGGTTGTAGAGCACGGTGCCGAGATTGCAGTGGGCGTCGGCGAAGCCCGGTTCGAGCGCGAGCGCCTGACGGTAGGCCGCGATCGCCTCGGCATAGCGGCCGGGGTCGGAGTCGGCAGCACAGCCGCGCTCGAAGCAGGCGAGCGCCGTCTCCACCTCCGGAGCCGACCCGGGGAGCGCTGCGACGCTCTCGCCGGCAGGCGGACGGAAGTCGAGCAGGAGCTGGCCGTCCGGCTCGAGTAGAACCCCCGCGTGGGCCACCACCACGGCCTCGGAGCCGTCGCCCAGCAGTCGCAGCCGCAGCAGAGGCCGGTCGAGATCCGGCATCCGCCGCCGGAGCCCGTCCACGGTGCGGCGGATGCGCTGCATCGGAACGCCTCGGGCGAGAAGCGCGAGGGCCGCGCGCATGCCGAGCAGATCGTCGAAGCCAAATGCCGGCTGCGTGCCGGCGGCAGCGCTCGGACGCACGAACGCCGTGCGCTCCCAATAGCGAAGCCGCGACGGAGAGATCCCGAGGATGCGGATCACGTCACCAGAAGAGTACGCTCTCACCCGGGCGCGAGCTTACTACGCTCGCGCGGGAGGCGTCGAAGAAAGTTGACGCTGCTTTTGGCGGAAACGGACGGGAGTCGAACCCGCAGAATCCGTGTCGCCACGAACTCGTCGCGTTTTGAAGACGCGCCCTCGGACCGCCGCGGTACCGTTTCCGGCGTCGACGCTACCACAGGCCGCATTCATCAAGGGGCGCAGCGCTGAGCCCGGCCGCAGCGGCCGCGCTCGCCTCGTGGAGCCTCGAGCCCGTCCTGCTGGCGTTTCTCGCGCTGACGGCGCTCTGCTACGCGCGCGGCTACCGCCACCTGCACCGCGCGCAGCCGTGGCGCTTCGCGCGCTGGCGTCTGGTGGCGTTCCTGGGGGGGCTCTCGAGCATCTACCTCGCGCTGGCCTCGCCCCTCGATGCGTTCTCGGGGCTGCGGCTCCAGGTGCACATGCTGCAGCACTGGCTGCTCATGATGCTGGCGCCTCCCCTGCTCCTGCTCGGCGCGCCACTGGCACCGCTTCTGCGCGGGCTGCCGCGTGGCGTTCGCCGCGAAGCCCTCGGGCCCTTTCTCGCCTCGCCCGCACTGCAGCACGCGGCGCGGGGTCTCGTGCATCCCGTGAGCGGCTGGCTCGCCCTCGCCGTGACGACCTGGCTCTGGCATCTGCCCGCAGCCTACGAGCTCGCGCTTCGCTCGGAGGCCTGGCACGAGATCGAGCACGCCTGCTTCTTCGGAGCGGCGCTGCTCTTCTGGTGGCCCGTCGTGCTGCCGTGGCCTGCCCGGGCGGTCTGGCCGCGCGCCGCCATGATCCCCTACCTCGTGCTCGCGGATCTCCAGAATACGGCCTTCTCGGCTCTCTTCGCCTTCTCGGACCGCGTTCTCTATCCGAGCTACGCCGCTCCGCCGCAGCTCGCCAGCGACCTCGCCCTCTCCGATCAGGCCGCGGCGGGCGCGCTCATGTGGGTGCTCGGCGGGCTCGCCTTTCTGCTCCCGATCGGCTGGATCGTTCGCGGAATGCTCGAGCCCGCAGCGCTCCGGCAGGTGGCGCGCCGTCGGGCCTTGCCGCAGCCATCCTCCGTGCGCGCGCCGTGCGATCTGCTGCGCTCGCCCCGCGGCCGGGCATGGATTGGCTCCGCAGGCTTCCGTCGCGCCACACAGGCCGTGACCTTCGCGCTCGCCGCGGCCGTGATCGCCGACGGTCTGCTCGGCCCGCAGATGAGCCCGATGAATCTCGCGGGCGTGTTGCCATGGATCTGGTGGAGAGGCCTCGTGGTGCTCGGCCTGCTCGCCGCTGGCAGTCTCTTCTGCTTCGCCTGCCCGTTCATGGGCGTGCGCGATCTCGGGCGCCGCTGGCTTCCCGCACCGCCGCTGCGCTGGCCGCGTGCGCTGCGCTCGAAATGGCTCGCGGCCATCGTGTTCGGGATCCTGCTCGCAGCGAGCGAGGGGCTCGCGCTCTGGGACGACCCTCGCGGCAGCGCCTGGCTCCTCGGCGGCTACTTCGTCGCGGCCCTCGCCGTCGATGCCGTCTTCCGCGGCGCGAGCTTCTGCAAGCACGTCTGCCCGATCGGCCA
>CAYOIG010000148.1:0-6113 GCA_964403915.1 uncultured Myxococcaceae bacterium | reverse complement strand
CTCTTGTCCATCGTCGTCCCCGTTCGTTCGGCCTACACGGGTCCCAGACGGACGGATCCGGCACGCGGATTCCCTCCACTTCCCAGGACCGCGCCGCGAGGCCACTGCGCGATGGGTCGTTTTTATCGCGGAATGCGGATTACGAACTTGGCCTTTGCCTGATCGTTTGCTGACCAGGCGCCACCAACCTGCGAGTTGGGGTGCGCGGCGGGCGCTGGCGGGCCGGCAGAGGACCGCTGCAGACGCTGCGCGCAGGGCTACCAGGCGTCGGGAGGAGGCCCGAGCGGCGGGCCTCCCGGCCCTGGGGGAGGCGGAGCGCCGGGCGGCGGCCCATGACCGCGCTCGCGGCGCTGCTCTTCGTGGATGCGCACCAGCTCCTTTCGCTGCGCCGGCGTGAGTAGCGCACGGATCTTCAGCATGCTGCGCAGGCGCACCTTGTGAAGCTCCGTCTCCGCCGCACCGATGCGCTCCGCCTGGCCGAGAACGGCTCCGAGATCCGGTGTCTCCTGATCGAGAAGCCTTCGCATCTCGTCGTGCAGGGCACGCATCGGCGCCTCGAGGCCGCGGCCTTCGTCGCGCGCAGCCTCCGCGACCTCGCGGATCTTCGCGCGTGTGGCTTCGTCGAGCCCGAGGCGATCGGCGTTCCGTTCGAGAAGATCGGCCGGAGACGGGGGACGGCGCCCTTTGCCACGCGCATCGCCGGGAGGCGGCAGCCCGGGCTCTCCCGGTGACTGTGCCCGTGCGACACCAACCAGCGTCGAGAGCGAGAGCGTTACGGCCAGCAGCAGGACCGTCCGCCGGGCCGATGCGCGAAGTCTCCCGGACATCACCGCCCCGTGCTCAGCAGGACGCTCGCGATGGCCGCGTAGTCGGGGGGTAGCGCCTCCTCCCCGTCTGCACCGGGCTCGCTCGCGAGCGCGAGCAGCACCTCCTCCGGGCTGGGCCCGGCGCCGGCCGCGAGGGCCGGCTCCTGCGGCGCTAGCGCGGGGGCCGGCTCCAGGGCCACCGTACGGAGCAGCAGCATGGCGGCGGCAGTGGTGGCAAGCGCCGCAAAGCCGAGCGCTCGTCTTCCGCGCCACGCCGCACCGCCCAGCCTCGCCTCGAGCTTCGCCGAGAAGGCCGCACGCTGCGCGGGACTCCGCGGGGGCGGCGCGAAGGCAGCGGCCACGCGCCGGACGAAGGCCTCGTCCCGGGGTGAGAGCCGCGTCTCCTCGTCGCGGGTGCTGGTCATGACGCGCTGGCCTCCGGAGCGGGATCGAGATCTTCGAGCTCCGCGCGCAGCGCCCGCAGCGCGCGGTGGAGATGCGATTTCGTGGTGCCCGTGGCGCGGCCCGTGATGGCGGCGGCCTCGCGAACGGTCATGCCCTCGAGATGGACCAGCAGGAATGCCTCACGCTGGCCCTGCGACAATCGTTCGAGTGCGTGCGCGATGCGCTTGCGGAGGGCGGGATCCCCGGGCTTCCCAGCCTGCGGATCTGGTGTCTCCTCGTGCAGCGCCCCCGCAAAGCGCTCCCGCACCCAGCGCCAGCGACGGTAGCGCCGCGCCTCGTTCAGAAGGATGCGATGGAACCAAGTCGACATCTCCGCGTCTCCGCGAAAGCGGGCGAGCGAACGGTACGCACGCACGAAGGCCTCCTGCGCAACGTCCTCCGCGGCCCCACCATCGGCGCCCACGAGCCGCCAGGCGAGCCCGACGGCCCGCTCTCGATGCGCCGCGACGAAGGCTTCGAACTCCCGCACGCGGGCGCCCTGCATCGCGGCCCCTTCCTGCGCCAGACATCCGACAACGGACACTACCGACTCCCGGGCAAGCTCCGCAGACCGTTCGAACCCCGAGCGGCGAAAATGGTTTACGCGACGGTCGCGGAACACGAGGAATGGGCGGCGGCCGGGGTGCCGGCCGCCGCCGCTGCCGGTCGCTACGGGGGGGAGCCCGCTACGACCGGGGACCCTCGCCTTCGCCGCGGGGAGGGCCGGGCCGCTTCGGGGCCAGTGCCTCCCACTGCTCGGGCGTCACCAGGCTGCGAATCTGCACCAGCGCCTGGAGATCGAGCTTCCGCATCTGCGTGTCGAGGGCACCGACCGCATCGGCCTGCGCCATCACCGCATCGACGCTCACGGCGTCCTGGCCGAGCAGCGTGCGCATCTGCTCGTGCGCCGTCGCAAGGGAGCCCTCGATGGCGCGCCGCTCGGCGCGCGCCTGATCGAGCCGTGCGTAGACCGCCTGGGCGGTCTGCGGCGGCAGCCCCGCCCGCGCTACCTGATGCTCCAGGTGCCCCAGCGGCGATCCGCCCGCACCACAGCCCCCTCCGGGAGGCCCTGCCAGCGCACCGCCCGCACCTGCAAGCGCCGCCGCCACCAGCGCCGCCGGCACCACGTGATTTCTCCACGAAACCCGCATCGCTTCTCCTTCACAGGATGGTTTCGTGGCGTTCGACCCGGCAGGCAGGCCTGCGGGTTACGTCGATGCCGGATCCGGGGGCTCCGCTGCGCGTGCCGCAGCGCCCCGCCTACGACTGGATCACGAGCTTCGAGAGGCTGGTCTTGCGAAGATTCGTGCGCTGGATGGTGCGTACGAGCTCGGCGACCTTCTCGGTGTCGGTCTCGAACGGGTTGTTGCAGATGACGCGCACGTTGAGCAGGTTGCCGAGGCGGATGTTCGACCAGTCGAGGTCGTACTGGATCGAATTCTGCCGCGCGAGCTTGATGAATTCGCCGCGCATCTTGGCGCGCGTGTCGGGCGGCGGCTCGGTCTTGGCCTTGATGACCTCGTCGTCTTCCAGCACGCGCTCGACGGCTCCCTTGCGCTCCAGCAGCGAGTAGAGCCCGCGCCCCAAACGGATGTCGTGGTACTGCAGGTCGAGCATGAACACGCGCGGATCGTTCCAGCTCGCGCCGCGGCGGTCGAGCCAGCTCTCGATCATCCGGCGCTTGATCACCCAGTCGATCTCGCGCGCGAGACGGTTCGGATCGTCATCGAGGCAGTCGAGCACGTACTGCCACTTGCCAACGACGTCCTTGAGCTGGTCGCTGACAAAATACTGCTCGATGTACTTCTGCGCCATCTCGCAGTACTCGCGCTGGATCTCGATGGGCGAGTATTCCCTCCCGTTGTCGAGGCGCAGGCGACGCTTGCAGGTGACGTCGTAGCTGATGTCCTTGATGGCCTTCACGGGGTTGCGGAGCGTGAAGTCCTTGTTGATGTAGTTGTCCTCGATCATCTGGAGAACGACGGCGCAGGTGCCGACCTTTAGATAGTTCGTGTACTCGCTCATGTTGGAGTCGCCCACGATCACGTGCAGGCGGCGGTACTTCTCACGGTCGGCATGGGGCTCGTCGCGGGTATTGATGATCGAGCGGTCGTTGGTCGTCGTGCCCGAAATCTTCTGATAGATGTGCTGGGCGCGCTGACTCACGCAGTAGTGAACGCCGTCCTGCGTCTGGAACACCTTGCCCGCGCCGGTGTAGATCTGGCGCGTCACGAGGAACGGGATGAGCTGC
Source organism: uncultured Myxococcaceae bacterium (assembly GCA_964403915.1). GTDB lineage: Bacteria > Myxococcota_A > UBA9160 > UBA9160 > UBA9160 > MYXO. The sequence continues at coordinate 2,612 of CAYOIG010000148.1, read as the reverse complement.
TCGGCCAGGTAGTAGAAGTCGACGTCACGGTCCACGAGGTAGTTCTCGTGGCACCCGTAGCTGTTGCCGACGAAGTCGGTGTTGTTCTTGAAGATCGAGAGCTTCCCTGCGATCCGCTCCTCGCGAATCTTCTCCTCGGCGTAGTCCTGCAGGTCTTCGAGAATCCGCTCCCCCGCCTTGTCGTAGACGATGAGCTGGCGCGGAGAAGCGCACTCGGGCGTCGCATACTCGGGGTGACAGCCGGTGTCCTGATAGAAGCGGGCGCCGTTCTCGAGAAAGACGTTGAGAAAGTGCTCGGTCGTGATCAGCTTCTCGAAGAGGAAGCGGATCGCCTTCTCGACCGGGAGCGTCTTGCGCCCTTCGGGCGTGAAGATGATGCCGTACTCGCTCTCCAGGCCGAAGATCCGCTTCTGCACATCACCGTCCGGTCGGGCCGGGTGTGGCACCCGAGCCTATGCGTCGAGGATACCTCTCAGCTCATCGGCGGACAGCCGCCGGAACTTGCGGCTCGGCCGCTGGCGCTCGAGGACGCAGACCTCGAGATTCTGGAGCGGGATTCTCGGCTCGCCGTTGGTGGCGCGCGCCAGCGCCTGACGGCCTAGGCGCATGCAATCCCCAAGGGGCATCTCCGGTCGATAGCTCGACTGCAGGTGTGCCTGGAGACTCTCAGAGGCGCCGCCGATCACGCAGTAGCCCTGGTGATCGGAGATGCTGCCGTCGAACTGCACGCGGTAGATCGTGTTCTTCTCGTGGCCAGCGAGGCGTGGATCGCCGACCTCCGCCACGATCAGCTCCACCTCGAGCGGCTTGAGCTCGCGTGTGAATGCATCACCGATCGCCTGCGAATAGGCGTTGGCGAGGGCCTTGCCGCGAACGTCCTCGCGCGAGTAGGAGTAGCCCTTCACGTCGGCGTAGCGAACACCGATCTTCCGGAGCTGATCGAACTCGCTGAACTTTCCCACGCCGGCGAACGCGATGCGGTCGTAGATCTCGCCGATCTTCGACAGGCTGGCCGACGGATTCTCGGCCATCAGCAGGATGCCGCCGTCGAACTCGAGCGTGACGATGGACTTGCCGCGGCCGATTCCCTTGCGGGCATACTCGGCCTTGTCCTGCATCATCTGCTCGGGCGATACGTAGAAGGGCATCGACATCGCTACCTCCGCTGCCGCGCCGCAACGAGCTCTCGGTGAAGCTCGGCGACGCGCTCGGCGGGCGTCTCCTCGATGCCCGCCGCGTCGCAGACGAAGATGTTGGGATAGATTCCGCGGAGGGTATCGACGCCGCCCGTGCCGCGATCCTCGTCCGCGGCGTCCATCAGGGCCTGGAGGGCGAAGCGCATGCCGTCCTCCTTCGACGCCTCGGCGCGCCAGCTCTTCTTGAGGGATTCCTTGGCGTAGAGCCCGCCCGAGCCGGTCGTCTCGAACTCGGTCTCCTCGTAACGGCCGCCGGTCACGTCGAACTTCCAGACGCGGCCGAGCATGCGGCGCTTGTCGTAGCCCGCGAAGATCGGCACGACCACGAGGCCCTGCATCGCCGCCGGCAGGTTCTGCCGGATCATCTGCGAGAGCTTGTTGGCCTTGCCTTCGACCTCGAGGGCCTCGCCTTCGATCTTCTCGTAGTGCTCGAGCTCGACGCGGAGCAGCTTCGCCATCTCGATGGCCGGCCCCGCAGCGCCGGCGATGGCCATCAGCGAGAAGTCGTCCGTCGCGAAGACCTTCTGGATGTCCCGCGAGGCGACCCGGTAGCCCTCGGTGGCCAGACGGTCGCCGGCGACGATCACGCCGCCCTGGAACTTGAGGCCGAGCACCGTCGTGCCGTGGGGCACCGACAGCTTCGCGTCGCCCACGCCCTGCGGCGAGCCGGCGACGGCCTGCACGGCCGCAAACGGCCGCGCATGCGGATGATTGGTGTCGAGCAGCTCGGTGAAGCTCGATCCCTGATACGAATCCCGGAAACGCAACGGCCCCCTCCCCCCGGCGGGGCGCAGCGTCACTCGCCGCCGCGCTGCACGTAATTCTTGACGAACTCTTCCGCGTTCTCTTCGAGGACTTCATCGATCTCGTCGACGAGCGCGTCCATCTCTTCCTTGAGCGCATCACCCTTCTTGGCGAGCTTCTGACCGCTCTCGCCCGAGCCCCCGCCCTCGCCGTCTCCGCCCTTCTTCGGCTTCTGTGTCTGCCTGGTATCGGCCATGGCGTTGCCTCCCGGTCGCTTCGAGTGAGCGGGCTCTAGGCCCGCAGATTCTTCACCAGGTCGCGCGCCGTCGGCGAGATGGCGAGGAGATCCTCGACGTGCGCCTTGGATCCCTTGAGCGGCTCTCCCATGAGCACGCGTTTGATGGGCTCGCTCCCGATCCCGAACGAGATCGAGTCCCAGTTCACGCCGAAGACTTCGGCAGGGTAGCGCTTCAGGCACTGACCCCGAAAGTATGCCCGCGTATCGGCCGGCGGTTCGGTGACGGCGGCGTCGATCTCGGCGTCGGTCACGATCCGCTCGACGCGCCCCTGCCGCTCGAGCAGATAGTAGAGGCCCTTCTCCGGGCGCAGGTCGTGGTACTGGAGGTCGAGCATGGAGACCTGGGCCGACTCCAAGTCGAGGCCCTTGCGCTC
>CAYOIG010000147.1:0-3242 GCA_964403915.1 uncultured Myxococcaceae bacterium | reverse complement strand
ATCGAGCGCACCCGTGACGCGGCGGATCGCACCTCCTTTGCCCGCCGCATCCGCTCCCTCGAAGACTGCGACGACGCCCGTTCGCGCGAACTTCGGGTGACGCGCGAGGAGCGCGAGCCTTCCCTGCCACTTCTCGAGCTGCTTCGCGTAGCGCTCTGCCGGCAGCGAGCGGCCGAGATCGAGCGCCGCGAGGACGTTGATGCGATCGACCGAGGGCAGGAGGGGCGGCGTGCGCTCGGGCCGCTGGGCAGGACGCTTTGCGCCGAGCCGCTCCTGCAAGGCGGCGAGGAGGGTCCGGCCGACGGTGAGGTTCCGGTAGTGCGCATCCGCGCCCGAGACCACGATCCACGGCGCCTCGGCCGTGGAGGTGGCCCGGCTGTAGCGCTCGGCGACGCGCACGAAGCGGTCGTAGCGCTTGAAATACTTCCAATCGAGATCGGTGACCCGCCATCGCGTGCGCGGGCTCTTCGCGAGCGCCTCGAGTCGCTTCTTCTGCTGCTCCCGGGTGAGGTGGAACCAGAACTTGAGCAGGAGCACGCCCTCGTCCGCCAGCATCTGCTCGAAGCGGAGGATCTCGGCCACGTGCTGGTCGAGCTGCGCGCCGCTGATGCGGCCCATCACGCGATTCACGATCGGCTGCGAGTGCCAGGCGCCGAAGAAGATGCCGAGCTTCCCCCGAGGCGGAAGCGCCCGCCAGAAGCGCCACATGCGCGGCCGCTCTCTCTCTTCGTCCGACGGCAGGGGGAAGGCGTGCGTGTGGATGTGGCGGGGATCCATCCATTCGTTGAGCAGGTTCACCGTCTCGCTCTTGCCCGCTCCCTCGACGCCCCCGATCACGATCAGCACCGGAAAACGCGCCTGATGCGCGAGGTCGAACTGGGCGTTCAGCAGCGCCTCGCGGAGCTTCGGCTCCTCGCGCCGGTAGCTCGCCTTGTCGACGACGTGATCGAGATTGGCCGATTCGAACATCGCGGTTGCAGCAGGGTATCGGGCGGACGGGGCGGCGTCAGGATGGGGGGCAGTGCAAGACTCCGGGCGGCGGTAGCGTCCGGGCGTCCGGGCTCGCATCCTTGCGCTGCTGGCCCTCCGGCCAGCCCGCGAGGGACCTTCCGGAAAGGAGGCGGCTCCGTCATGGATCGCGAAGCGCTGCTGCGCACCGTGCTGCGCATCTCGGGGGTTCTCTTCGCCGTCGGTCCCGCGATCGGCTTCCTGCTGCTGCCCGCGGAGTTTCGCTGGGCGCCGCATCACCCCGCCTACGAGCGCATGATCGCGGCGCTCTACGCGGCGCTCGGCATCTGCCTGTGGCGCGCCGCCGCCGATCCGCGGCGGCACGTGCTGCTCATCGACTTCACCATCCTCTCGAGCCTGATGCATGGGGGCGTCATGCTCTACGACTCGTTTGCCCGGGAGGGGGAGCACGCACACCTGTGGGGCGACGTGCCGATGCTCTTCGCCGCGGCCGCGCTGCTCTGGTGGCTGCGGCCGCGCGGGAGCGATTAGCCCGCAGAGCCTGCCGGGCGCTGCGCGAGTCTTCCCAGCGCCCGCGAGAGGGCGCTGCCCAGCATGATCGCCGGCCTCTCCACCACGGCGTAGGCAGCGATCGAGAGGGCTCCGGTCACGAGCAGCACGAGGGCGATGCGGGCGGCGCCGCCTGCGAGCGTCTCGGGCGGCGGCAGCACGCGGGCGACCGTCATCAGCACCGGAAAGTGGACGAGATAGACGCTGTAGGAGACCCGTCCCAGCAGCGCGATCGGTCGTCGCGTGAGCAGGCGCCCAAAGCCCGCGACTCCGAACGCGCACGCTACGAGACCGGCTGCGCCGGCGCCCTGCCAGACGAGATCCCACTTCTTCCCGCCGGACATCACCATGCCCCCGTCGATCTCGATCGGGAAGAAGGCGAGCGGAGCCGAATAGACGAGCAGAGCGCCAGCGACACAGGTCGCGCCGGCGAGGGGCGAGAGGCGTGAGAGGAAGCCGAGAACCCGCTCGCGCTCGATGAAGAGCGTGACGCCGAGCGCGAAGTCGAGGGTCCACTCCATCGCCAGGAGCGGCGTCCGGCTGTGCTCCAGGAAGTAGCCGGAGGCTGCGAGCAGCAGCAGCCAGTGGCCCCTGCGCGCGACCAGAAAGAGCGCCGGCATCAGGAGCGAGTACCAGGTCTCGATGCGCAGCGACCAGCCCGGCGGGAGCTGCCCGAAGGCGGGCCCCGGGAAGACGAGGCTCAGCAGCATGGAGTGCGCCGGCACGTGCACCTCGGCGCTTGCGGTTCCCCAGCCGGTCAGCCCGGGGGCCCAGGCCCCCGACAGGGCCACGAAGCTCGCGAGCCACGCGAGAACCACGGCGACGACGTAAGGCGGATGGATGCGGAAGATGCGGCGGACCCAGAACTGCACCACGTGCAGCGCGCCGCTGCCGCGGGCCAGCGAGGCCGACAGCACGAAGCCGCTCAGCAGGAAGAAGAGCTGCGGCGCTCCCGCGCCATTGACGAACGGCGCGAGAGGTGAGCGCAGCAGTCGGGGCAGCCACGGGCTCGTCACCTCGTACATCCCGAGCGAGTGCCAGAGCACGACCGCGACGGCAGCGATGCCACGCAGCCCGTCGAGCGCGATGACGCGCCCGTGAGTCTCCTCGGCGAGTCGCATGGCAGGTGGGGTCCGTGGATCCGTGGCCGCAGCGCGCTAGGAAGGCTCGCGGACCGGCGCCGCAGCCGCCGGCTTCTCTTCGCCAGACCCGGCCCGCTGCATCGAATCGAGGGCTTCCATCACGCGCCCGAGGTCGCGGGAGAGCGCCTCGATGTCAGAGCGGCGCGGAAGGTCGAGCGCACGGACCACGCGCTCGACCGCGCGCTGGACGAGGCCCTCGAGATCGGGGGTCGCCAGCGCCACCCATTCCTGGAGCTTCTCGGCATCCTTCTCCCGCGCGCCGATGAAGCGCCGCACGTTGCGCTGGATCTCGCCGATCGGGCCGGCCGACTCGCCCACGCCCTTGCGCAGCGCACTGTAGAGCACGTCGCCACCACGCTGGATCAGCTCGGAGAGCAGCGTGCCCGCAGCACCGCGATTGTTGCGCTCGGTGTCGACGAGCACCTGCGACAGCGTGACGGAGGTGATGTCCTCTCCCGTCTCGTTGTCGACGACGCGGATCTCCTTGCCCGCCTCCACGAGCTCGCCGATGCCTTTCAGCGTGATGTAGCGGCTCGTCTGCGTGTTGTAGAGCTTGCGATTGGCGTAGCGCTTGACCAGGAC
>CAYOIG010000146.1:0-5271 GCA_964403915.1 uncultured Myxococcaceae bacterium | reverse complement strand
CGCTTCGTCGAGGCGCTCGCCCACCGGCTCGTCGAGCGCATCAACTGGGCCACGGTCGTGAACGCGACCTCCGTGGCGGCCTGCGCCATCCTCGGCGGCGAGCCGCGCGGCCTGCTGCGCCACGAGCTGACGCGTCGCATGCAGCTCGTGGTCGACCTGCTGCGACTTCAGGACGTCGGGCTCACGCCCGCGCTCGCGAAGGACGGAGGCGACTTCAAGGAAGCGATCGCGTTCCTGCTGCGCAGCGATCTGCTGCGCTCGGCCCCCGACACGCGCGGCGAGATCCTCTACTTCGACGAGTCGCGCCGCCGGGCCCTCGACTTCTACCGCAATACGATCCTGCACTACCTCGCCGCGCCGAGCTTCCTGGCGCGCGCCTGCCTCGCGGGCGGAAGCCGCGCGAAGCTCGGCGAAGAGCTCGCCTTCTGGATCGACCTCTTCTACCAGGAGTTCTTCGTTCCGCGGGGGGAGGTGCTGGCCGCGCACCTCGACGGCTACCTCGACTATTTCGAGCGCTGCGGACATCTCGAGCGAACGGACAGCGGGCTCCACGCGACGGAGAAGGGCGTGCCGTATTTCCGCTTCCTCGTGGCGCAGACGCAGAGCTTCCCCGAGGCCTACCTCGCAGCCTTCTCGGCGGTGCTGCGGGCCGAGCCCACGCTCGGCGCCCGACGCCTCGAGCGCGAGGTGGGCGAGCAGTTCCAGCGCTCACGGATCCTCGGCGAGGCCACGCGGCCGGAGGCTGCAAACCCGATCACGTTCCAGAACGCCATCGACCTGCTCGTGCGCCGCGGCGTGCTGGAGCGCCGCAAGGGCGGTGAGGGTGCGGGCTCGTCTCGCGAGGCCCTTTACGTGCGCGGCCCGGCATTCGAGGATCTGCTCGCCCTGCGCGAGCGGCTGGCGGCGGCCCTCGCACCCCGGTAGCCTCGCCGCCTCCATGGATCTGCTGAAAGCCGTCGATTTCGAGAAGGGCACCGGCCTTGTCGTGGCCATCGCACAGGACGCCGCAACGGGCGAGATCCTGATGGTGGCGCACATGAACGAGGAGGCTCTACGGCGAACGCTCGAGACGGGAGAGGCTGTCTACTGGAGCCGCTCCCGCGGCCTCTGGCACAAGGGGCAGGAGAGCGGAAATACGCAGCGCGTGACGGAGCTCCGCATCGACTGCGATGGCGACGCGGTGCTGCTCAAGGTCGAGCAGCGCGGTGGCGCCGCGTGCCACACCGGAAAGCGTCATTGCTTCTTCCGGCGACGCGACGGTGCCGGCTGGACCGACGACGGCGTGCAGGTGTTCGATCCTGCGGAGGTCTACCGGCGATGACGGCAAAGGCGGCCGCTCCCCGCAGGCTCCGCATCGGACTTCCGAAGGGAAGCCTGCAGGAGACGACCCTGCGTCTGTTCGGCCTCGCGGGCTGGGGCGTGCGCGTGCGCGAGCGCTCCTACTACCCGGAGATCGACGATCCCGAGATCGAGTGCATCCTGATCCGGGCGCAGGAGATGGCGCGTTACGTCGGGCACGGGGCCATGGATTGCGGGATCACCGGCATCGACTGGGTGCTCGAGAGCAAGGCGAAGGTGAAGGAGCTGGCCGATCTCGCGGCCCCCTGGCCGAACTACCGCACCGTTCGCTGGCTGCTCGCCGTGAAGGAGGGCTCGCCCTTCAAGAGCGTGAAAGATCTCGGCGGCAAGCGGATCGCCACGGAGGTCGTCGGCCTCACGCGCCGGTATCTCGAGCAGCACGGCGTCAAGGCGGAGGTCGAGTTCTCCTACGGCGCCACCGAGGTGAAGCCCCCGCTGCTCGCCGATGCCATCGTGGACGTGTCCGAGACGGGCTCGAGCATCCGCGCCAACAACCTGCGCGTGCTCGACGTCGTGCTCGAGAGCACGCCGCGCTTCATCGCCAACCGCGAGGCCTTCGCCGATGAGTGGAAGAGGCGGAAGATGGAGCGGCTGGTGCTCCTGCTGCGCGCCGCCATCGCTGCGGCGAACCGCGTCGGTCTGATGCTGAACGTGCGTCGCGATCATCTGGAGCGGGTGCTGCAGATCCTTCCCGCACTCGCGACGCCGACGATCTCGGCGCTCGCGGACGAGCGCTGGGTCGCCGTCAACACCGTGATCGAGGAGCGCCAGGTGCGCGAGATGGTGCCGGCGCTGCGCGAGGCAGGCGCCCGGGGCATCGTGGAGTATCCCCTCAACAAGATCGTCGAGTAGGCCGGCCGTGAGCCCCGCGAGGGGTGTGCTGCGGGCCGTACGCGTCTACTCGAAGCTCGCGTGGTGGGGGATTGCGTCGCCACGCCTCTCCGAGCGCGCACCGCTCGAGATCGTTCAGGGCGTCGTGCGAGACGAGCGCGGGCGCGTGCTGCTCTCGGTGCGGAGCGATCTGCAGGGCTGGGAGCTGCCGGGCGGAACCCCGAACCCGGGGGAGGCGCTCGAGGATGCGCTGCGCCGCGAGCTGCGCGAGGAGACCGGCCTCGAGGTCGCGCTGGAGGAGCAGGTCGGCGCCTACGTGCGAACGGGCTTCCGCCCGCATACGGCCTTCGTCTACCGCTGCCGTCCGGCTGGCGGAACGCTTTGCCCGAGCCGCGAGACGCCGCGCCTGGGGTGGTTCGAGCCCTCCTCGTTGCCCGCGACGCTGTTTCCGTGGTACCGCGCGCCGCTCGCGGATGCTCTCGCCGGGCGCACCGGGGTGCGCTGCAGCGAGCATCATGGCCTGCGCGCCATCCTCGCGGGCCTGCGCATCGACCTGCGCATGCGCCGGGGCGGCCAGCGTCCTGGATGAGCCACACCGCCGGGCTGTTCGCCGCCCGACCTTGCACCCCGGATGGGTTCTGCGCATCCTCGGCGGCATTCCGCAGGCGAGGGCGAACTCCATGATCAAGGGCTACGCAGGACGTGTTCTCGAGGTGGACCTGCGTACGCAGCGCTTCGCCTTCACCCCGCTCGACGAGGAGACGGCGCGCCTCTACATCGGCGGCAAGGGCTACGGGACGCGCCTGCTCTACGATCGCACCGGGCCGGGCATCGACGCCCTCGGTCCCGAGAACCCGCTGATCTTCGCGACCGGTCCGCTCAACGGCTCGGTCGCGCCGCAGTCGAACCGCTTCACGGTCGTGTGCAAGAGCCCGCTCACCGGCGGCATCGGCAATGCAGCCTGCGGGGGCTCCTTCGCGCTCGGCCTCAAGAAGGCGGGCATCGACGTCCTCGTCGTCACCGATCGCGCCGAGCGCCCCGTGAGGCTCGAGATCGACGGCGACCGCGATCAGGTCGAGTTCCGAGACGCGGCCGATCTCTGGGGCAAGGGCACCTACGAGACGCAGCGTCTGCTCCCGAAGCGCCACGAGCACGCCGTGATCGGACCGGCCGGAGAGAACCTCGTTCTCTTTGCGGGCATCGTGAGCGACGAGCGCATTGCGGGCCGCACCGGCGTTGGCGCCGTGATGGGCTCGAAGCGGCTGAAGGCCGTGTCGGTACGCGGCACGCGCAAGCTCGAGATGGACGATCCGGAGGCATTCCGGGCCTACACGAAGTACGTGCGCCAGCTCTTCGAGGATCACCCCGTCCTCGGCGAGTCGATGAAGCGCTTCGGCACGGGGGCCATCGTCAACACCACGAATGCCCGCAACATCCTGCCGACGCGAAACTTCCAGAAGGGCCACTTCGACCGGGCGATGGAGATCTCGGGCGAATACCTCGAGGACCACGGCCTCGTGGGCGTCAAGTCGAGCTGCATCCACTGCCCCGTCACCTGCGGCCGCGACGTGGAGCTCGAGGGCGTGGGGCGCGTCAAGGGCCCGGAGTACGAGACGCTGGCCCTGCTCGGCTCGAACCTCGAGATCGGTGATCTGAAGAAGGTCTCGGAGTGGAACTACCATGCCGACGATCTCGGCATGGACACCATCAGCCTCGGCGCAACGCTCTCGTTCGCGATGGAGCTCGCCGAGCGGGGCCTGCTCGACGCGAAGCTGCACTTCGGCGACGCCGGCGGCATCACCGAGCTGATCCAGGACGTTGGGCACCGCCGGGGGCTCGGCGCCGAGCTGGCCGATGGCACGAAGCGCATGGCGGCGCGCTACGGCGGGCACGAGTTCGCGATGCACGTGAAGGGGCTCGAGCTCTCCGCCTACGATCCGCGCGGCTCCTACGCCCAGGGTGTCGAATACGCGACGACGAACCGCGGCGGCTGCCACGTGCAGGGCGCGAGCATGTACCTCGAATCCGTCGGCCCGCTCACCATCGACCCGCACAGCCTGCGGCTCAAGGCCGACATCCCGATCGTGCAGCAGAACCTCGCCTGCGCCATCAACTCGATGGTGCTCTGCATCTTCACCACCTACGGCATGATTCCGAAGCAGATCCACGCGCTCTCGCCGGGCTCCTGGCAGCACCGGGCGCTCTCCTTCGCGCTCGAGCACACCCCGGGCGCCGTCTTGCGCGGGGCGATGGGGATCAAGGGCAAGCCGATGCTCTGGTGGGAGAAGTGGCTGACGTTCATCACCGGGATGCCGTTCTCCTCGGGCCATCTGCAGGAGATCGGCGCCCGCATCTTCAACCTCGAGCGCATGTACAACCTGCGCGAGGGGCTCTCGGCAAAGGACGACACGCTGCCGCCGCGCATCCTCAGCGAGCCGACCTTCCCGGGCATGAGCTCGGGGCACCCGCTGCACCGGCTCCTTCCGAGCTACTACAAGAAGCGCGGCTGGAGCGCCGACGGCGTGCCGCTGCGCGCGACGCTCGAGCGGCTCCAGGTGCGGACGTAGGAGCCGCCATGGCCCTCACCGTTCAGCTCACCTACGAGATGCGAAAGACGCTCGGCGTTCCCCGGGTCGAGGTCGAGGGCGCGCGCACCGTGGCCGACGTGGTGCGGCTCGCGCGCGAGCGTTTCGGAACGCAGCGCGAGCGCTTCGACGGCCTCACCCGCCGCGCCGCCGTGGCCGTGAACGGCGTCCTCGTCAGCTACCGCCGCGGCATGAAGACGCCCGTGGCCGACGGTGACGTGGTCGCCTTCGTGAAGGCCGCAGCCGGCGGCTGACGCTGCTCGGCCGGCGTCGCGGCTCCGGTTGGTGTGGAGATCGTAGATCGGGGCAGGGCCGGGGGCGGGGCGGCCCGCTCCGGCTCGTGGCAGGGCTGCCGTGCGGCGTCGGGAGCCGTTTCCATCGCGTAGCCTTGCGATCTTTGTACAACGATTCATCACCGTCGCCTCCGCGGGCCGCCCCGCCCCCGGCCTCGTAGCATTGTCGCTGCACGAGCCCTCCGAGCGCGTGGGCTCGATCC
>CAYOIG010000145.1:0-1823 GCA_964403915.1 uncultured Myxococcaceae bacterium | reverse complement strand
GCCGGGTGATGGGCGAGATCGCAGGCGCGAGGTTGAGACTCTGCCACTCGGGCATCACCTGGAAGGGGCGGATCGCGACCACGAGCTGCACGTCGCGTGGCGTGCTCGCTTCGTTCGTCACGACGTAACGCGCGACGAGCGTGCTGTGTCCGACCTCGCCGGCTGCGAACGCGGTCGTACGCAGGCGAAGCTCCGGAAGCGTCCACGTGACGCTCGGGATCGGGAGCGCGCCGGCTTCGAGCGATGCACGGCTCTCGGCGTCCGCCCATGTGAGCAGGCGCGCGCCGTCGCGCAGGAAGGGCTCGAGCGTGAATCCCTCCGCGCCGATCTCGAGAGCGCCCTCCGCACCAAGGATGCCCTTGCGCTCGTCGCCGTCGCCGCCGACCACCGCCCAGTAGGAATGCTCGTCGAGCAGGTGCCGCGGCAGCCGGCCCCGAGGCGCAGCCCGCGCGGCGGCGGCGGCGAAGCGCACGGGCGAGACGGCGAGCTCGATGGGCACGATCGCGGCGTGGGAGATCCCACCCCGCAGGCCACCCGGCAGCTCGAGACGCACGTAGCGCGACTCCGCTTCTCCCGTACGCAGCCAGCTCCGAACGCTCGCGACCCGCTCCTCGCACAGCGTCGCCCAGTGCATGCCGTCCGCGGAGGCCAGCACGCGACAACGGGGCCTCTCCGTCTCGCCCGCAAGGACGACGAGAAGCCCACCCCACTCCCGGCACGCGCCGAGATCGAGCTCGATCCAAGGCTGCGCGTCTCCGGGCGCCGGGCGCCAGTCGGTCTGCGCGCCGGGCGCGAGAACGGCCTCCGGCGGATGCCCCGGCGCAGCGCTCGATGCGCGCACCGCGCGCGCGCCCAGCGGCCCGGCGACCGGCGCGCGCGTCTCGATGCGCAGGTCCTCGATCCAGAGCGTGCCCGCCGCCTCGTCGTCCGAAGCGACGGCGACCTCCACGGCGCCGACCGCCTCCGGCTCGCCGCCGCTGCGCGGGCCCCATGCGAAGCGAAGGCTCGCGCGGCGGAGCACGAGACGCTCGCTCTCGGGCGCCGGTTGGAAGCGCGGCCGGCGCCACCACCAGACGTTCGTGCCATCCGGGTCGACGAGCTTGATCTGCAGCTCCGACGGCGACGCTTCACCGCGAAGCGTCAGCGTCACCACCGGATGGAGAGGCAGTTGCAGGCGCGCCTCGCGGCGCGCGATGGCGAAGGCTCCGTGGCCCGCGAGAGTGAAATCGAAGCGAAGTGCGCGGCTGGTGGCATCGGCGTCGCAGGCGAGCCGGGCCTGTGAGCCGGCCGCCGCGTGCGCAGTCCAGCCCTGCGCACTCGCGGTGTCGTGGCTCCACAGCACGATGTCGTCCGGCGGCGTCACCCGCGCAGTCTCGGATGCGGAGAGCCCTGCTGCAAGGGCGTTGCTCGCTGGCTCAGGCGGCCTCGAGCGTCGCCATGCCGTCGGCCCGCGGTGCGAGGGTCCAGCGTTGCGGCAGCAGGTCCATCACGCCGGCATGCGCCCCGAGCGAGATCACCGTCGCGTGTGGCAGGCGCTCGAGGAGCACCTCGTAGATCCGGCGTTCCGTCGCCTCGTCGAGACCCGAGGTCGCGTCGTCGAGCAGGATCCATTCGGGCTCGTGCAGCAGCACGCGCGCCATGGCGAGGAGCTGCTGCTCGTGCCCGGAGAGCGCGTGGTCCCAGGGCTCCTCGTCGTCGAGGCGCCCGGCGAGGTTGCCGATGCCGAGGACACCCAGCACCTCGCGGATGCGCTCGTCGGAGAAGGCCCCCTCCGCCGCCGGATACGAGACCACGGCCCGCAGCGTGCCGATCGGGAGATAGGG
>CAYOIG010000144.1:0-1927 GCA_964403915.1 uncultured Myxococcaceae bacterium | reverse complement strand
GGCGTCCGGGAGACGGATCGGCAGGTCGGCCGCAGGGGTTGAGAATGGCCGCCGGCAGCGGGCTCTAGGCCGCGCCCTTCGCCACACAAATCGCCGAGAAGCCGCCCCCGGGTGTGCGCAGGTTCGTGACCTGCCCCTGGTAGACGCGCGCACCGAGCAGGAGCACCTCGTCGCGGTAGGCGTAGGCACGCACGTCGAACTTCATGCGCTGGGTTCCGGAGTCGGTCTCGACGCTGATCGCTCCGGGCTCGATGTGACGCTGGGCGAGATAGCCGCCGGTCGCCGCGATCTCCTCGAGCTTCTTGCGCGAGATCTTGTCTCCCCGGTAGACGCCCCGGCTCGCGAAGCCCGCCCCGGGCTTGAAGACCCATTCGCGGCGCTCGCTCCAGGCCCTCTCGAGGCCGAGTGTCGCGAGCGTGCGCGTTTCGGGCACGATGCGTCCGAGCAGTGCGGCGGCGTCGGGCGCAGCGCCGAGGGAGAGGAGCGCCTCCGGATCCGAGAAGATCGCGAGGCGTGCCTTGTTCGCGAGCAGGTGGTGCTCGCGGGGCGCGGGCGTGACGACGACCTCGTCGGCGAGGTAGGCCGCGCGCAGCGCAGCGCTGCGCGGCGTCTCGAGCAGAAAGTCTGTGTCGCGCAGGTAGACGAGGTCGATGCGCTCGCCGCCGAGCCGGATGCCCCCACCTTCGGCGCGGACGAGAGCGGCCGTGTCGCAGATGCGCGCCTCGATGCCCGCGGCCTCGAAGAGGCGGCGGAAGAGCTCGAACTCCTCGCGCAGGAACTGCTCTCCGGGCCGGTCGTCGGCGATGGCGATCCGCTCCAGGGGAGTGCCCGCTCCCCGCGCGGCCTCGTGCTCCGCACGGAAGGTGCGGACGATGCGTGCCTCCATCGTCTCCACCGGCAGCAGATCGGCGCACAGGCACTGGAGCCGCGCCGGCTCGCAGAGCGCGGCCGTGTGCAGGCCGTTCAGCAGGGCGCCGCCGGCGTTGGTATTGACCTCGATCAGGCGCGGCCCGGCCTCGGTCAGGTGGAAGTCGTAGCCCATGAAGACGCCTGCGTTGCCGGGGCGATGGCGCGCCGTCTCAGCAGCCCCGGTGTCGACCCGGCGCTGATAGGCCTCGCCGTGGGCGATGCGGAAGAGGAGCGAGATCGTACGCACGATCTCGGCGTAGTGGGCGCTCTCGAGGGCGATCAGCGACCGCGCGTAGGGAATCGACGGCGCAGACGCTGCGAAGAGATCGGGGGCCACCCGCGAATCTTACCCCGACTCCCCGGCTCCGCGCGCGAAGGGAGCGAGCGCCGCGCGGAGCTCGTCGATCCGCACCGGCTTCGAGACGTAGTCCTGCATGCCCGCTTCGAGGCAGCGTTCCCGATCGCCCCTCAGCGCGTTCGCCGTGAGCGCAACGATCGGGATGCGCCGGCCGTCGCAAGCTTCGCCCTCTGCGCCCGCTTCGCGCTCCAGCCGCCGGATCTCCCGCGTGGCCTCGTAGCCGTCCAGCTCGGGCATCTGACAATCCATCAGCACCACGTCGTAGGGCCTGCGCGCGAGCGCCGCCAGCGCCTGGCGGCCGTTGCCCACGGCATCGGCCTCGCAGCCGAGCTTGCGCAGCAAGGCCACCGCCAGCCGCTGGTTGACGGCGTTGTCCTCGGCCACCAGCACCCGCAGGCCGAGAGGCTCATTCGAGACTACGGCTCGCGGCGCGGGCGCCGTCTCGAGATCACCGGGTTTTGCGAGCGGTAGCGGCAGCGTGATCCAGAACGTGCTCCCGGCGCCTGGCTGGCTGCGCAGCCCGATCGCGCCGCCCATGAGCTGTGTGAGCCGCTTCGAGATCGCGAGCCCGAGGCCCGTGCCGCCGAAGCGTCGCGTGGTCGAGGCGTCGGCCTGCGTGAACTCCTCGAACAGACGCGGCTGAACCTCCTCGGGAATGCC
>CAYOIG010000143.1:0-7712 GCA_964403915.1 uncultured Myxococcaceae bacterium | reverse complement strand
GGAGACCCGCTTGGCCGAGAAGGCCGTGTCGTCGCCACCGATGGTGATGAGATGGTCGATGCCGAGCGCGCCCAGCGACTCGACGACGGCCGCGAGATGCTCGGGCTTCTTCGTCGGATTCGCGCGTGCGGTGTGGAGGATCGACCCGCCCTGCAGGTGGATGCTCGCCACGTCCTCGGGAACCAGCACACGGACCCGGTCGGTCCTCTTCTCCATCAGATGCGAGAACCCGTCCATGAGGCCGATCGCACGATGCCCGTGCCGCGCGGCCATCAGGGCCGCGGCCCCGATCACGCCATTGATGCCGGGGGCAGGCCCGCCTCCCACCACGATGCCGAACGTCGCCATACTTCCTCCGTGACTCGGCAGCTAGCGCTGGATGCGGCGCAGGCTGCGCATGAAGAGATCCTTCCAGTCGGCGGCGCGCTCCGCTTCGGGTGCGCGCGCGGACACCACACGGCGCGCCGGTGCGGGGGAAGGCACGTAGCCCGCCTGCTCGCCGAGGCCGAGATCGGCGAGGACCTCCTCGGCGAGCTCCTTGAACTGCCGGTGGATCGGCGTCCCCGACGCGTGGTGCAGGATCGAGAGGGGCCGGCCCGTTGCGGAGTTGAGCGCCTCGACGCGCGGGCTGCGCGAGAGCATCGTGCGATGGAGCGGCCAGCCGCGCGCCCGAACCTCGGCTTCGAGGCGCGTGCGCAGATCGTGACCCGGCCCGTCGACGCGAGTGCGCAGGTCGGCGAGCGTGAGCAGCACGCGCGCCTTTCGCGCTCCCGGTCGCACCCGCTCGAGAAAAGCGAAGAGCTTCGCGGCCTCCTCGAGGGAGGCCCAGTCGGCCACCGGGATCAGCACGCGGTCGGCGGCGACGAGCGCATTCTGCGTCAGCGCCTCGAGGTCGCTCTTGGTGTCGAAGATCACGACGCCGTCCCACACCGTCCGCTCCACGATGCGGCGTAGCGTGCCCACGTCTTCGGCCCGGGCCTTCAGCCCGATCAGGTCCGGTGGTGAAGGCACGAAGTGGACGCCGTATTGGCCGAGCTGGGCCACGCGGTCGAAGCTGCGCTCCGAGAAGCCGTGCTTCAGGTTCCCGTCGCCGGGCCGCGGCTCGCGCAGCGCAAACATGCGATCGAGGGTGCACTGGTCGTCGAGGCCGACCAGCAGCACCGGAAGGTCCTCACGCAGCGCCCGGAAGTAGATGGCGAGGTTGCTCGCCACCGTGGTCTTGCCCACGCCGCCCTTGTTCGACGAGATGGTGAGAACACGGGCGCGTCCGGCGCTCGAGGGGGTCGGGGCAGCCACGGCGGGGACTGTAGTCATCGGGTAGGATGGCGGCCATCGTGACGGCGCGGCAGGGGACGCAGGCCGGCAGGCCTCCGGGACCGGCGGTGGGCGTGATCCCGGCCCGCTTCGCTGCCTCGCGTTTTCCGGGCAAGCCCCTGACGCTCATCGCCGGCGTGCCCATGCTGCGGCGCGTCTGGGAGGGCGCGCGTACGGCGAAGCGTCTGCACCGCGTCCTCGTGGCCACCGACGACGCCCGCATCGCCGAGGCCTGCGCCAGCTTCGGCGCCGAGGCCGTCCTGACCGACCCTGGGCACCCGACCGGCACCGACCGCATCGCAGAGATTGCCGCAGACCTCGACGACGCCGTGATCGTGAACGTGCAGGGCGACGAGCCGCTGATCGAGGGCTTCGTGATCGACGCCGCGGTGGACGCGCTGGCCGCGGATCCAGCGGCGCCGATGGCCACGGTCGTCCATGCGGCCGAGCCCGGCGCTCTCGCGGATCCGAACCGCGTGAAGGTCGTTCTCGACCGCCAGGGTCGCGCGCTCTACTTCTCACGCAGTCCGATTCCGTTCCAGCGGACGGACGCACCGGCCGCGCCGATCTGGCAGCACGTCGGTCTCTATGCCTACCGGCGCGAGTTCCTGCTGCGCTTCGTCACGCTGGCACCGACGCCGGCCGAGCGCGCCGAATCGCTCGAGCAGCTCCGCGTCCTCGAACACGGCTTTCCGATCCAGGTCGCGGTGGTGGAAGGCTGGCACGGCATCTCCGTGGACGTACCGGCCGACGTCACCCGCGTCGAGGCGCGGCTGCGCGAGCTCGGCCGATGCTGAGCGCGGTCGTGCTCGGCAGCGTCCGGGGTCTGCTCCAACGACTGCATCGGGAGGAAGGAACGTGAGCGCTGACAAGGTCCTGGTGGAACGCGACGGCGGTGTCGCGACGGTGACGCTGAACCGGCCCGAGAAGATGAACGCCCTCGATCAGGAGCTGATCGCGGCCCTGCCGGGGGCGCTGCGCGAGCTGGCGTGGGATCCGGAGGTGCGCTGCGTCGTGCTGACCGGTGCCGGGGACCGTGCCTTTTCGGCGGGCGGCGACATCAGCGACATGGGCCGGGCCGGAACCGCGATCGCTGCCGGCCGGGGCAAGGGACCCGATGGCCTGCCGCTGCTCGAGGACACCATCGACAACCTGCGCCGGGGACAGGAGGCCTCGCTGCTACTGCACGAGATGGGCAAGCCCACGCTCGCGGTCATCAACGGCGCCTGCGCCGGGGCCTCGCTCTCGATGGCGCTTGCCTGCGATCTGCGGATTGCCGGAGACCATGCCGTCTTCACGACGGCCTTCGCGGCCATCGGCTTCTCGGGCGATTACGGCGGCTCGTATTTCATGACGAAGATCCTCGGCACGGCGAAGGCCCGCGAGCTCTACTTCCTGCCCGAGCGCCTCCCGGCCGCCGAGGCGGAGCGCATCGGTCTGGTCAATCGCGTGGTTCCCAGGGAGAAGCTTCGCGACGAGGCGCGCGTGATCGCACAGCGCCTCGCGGCCGGCCCGCCGATCGCGTACCGCTACATGAAGCGGAACCTCAACCTCGCGTCTCGCGGCACCGATCCGCGCACCGCCCTCGACTCCGAAGCGGAGGCGATGATGCGGACGGGCCGAAGTGAGGACTTCATGAATGGCGCGCTGGCATTCCTCTCCAAGAAGCCGGTGACGTTCAAGGGCCGCTGACAGGGCCGCCGAGCGGAACCTGCGTGCCCGCAGGCAGCCGCTGCGACGGCGAGAAAAGGAGCGCGCAGTGAGCAGCACGAAGCAGGGGCCTCTTTCGGGGGCGCTGGCCCTCGTGACGGGAGCATCGAGCGGATTCGGCGCCGATTTCGCCCGCATCCTCGCCGCCCACGGCTGCGAGCTGGTGCTCGTGGCCCGGCGCGAGGAGCGCATGAAGGCACTGGCCGAGGAGCTCGCCCGCGACCACGGCACCGTCTCCCACGTGGTCGCGCTCAGCCTCAGCGAGCCTGGCAGCGCACAGATCCTCGCCGACCGCGTCGCGGATCTCGGCAAGCCCGTCGACGTGCTCGTGAACAACGCGGGCTTCGGCATCCACGGCGACTTCCTCGATCAGCCGTGGGAGCGCGAGCGGGAGCTGCTCGATCTCGACGTCGTGAGCCTCGTACACCTGACGCGGCTCTTTGCCCCGGGGATGCGAGAGCGCGGGCGGGGCTGGATCCTGTTCGTGAGCTCCATCGGCGCCTTCCAGGCCACGCCCACCTATGCGATCTACGCCGCCGCCAAGGCCTTCGTGCTCAGCTTCGGCGAGGCCCTCGGCGCCGAGCTGAAGGCCTCGGGCGTGAAGGTCTCCGTCGTCTGCCCCGGGGTCGCGGCCACCGAGTTCATCGAAACCGCCGGCCAGAAGACGACGCTCTACCAGCGCCTCAACATGATGACGAGCCGCAGCGTCGCCGAGGCGGGAATCCGGGCGATGCTGGCGGGGCAGAGCTGCCGGATTCCGGGCCTCCAGAACTCCCTGCCCGTCTTTCTGCTGCGCTTCGCCCCGCGGCGGGTCGCCACGGCACTGGCCGGGATCTTCATGCGAAACGGCTGAGCCCGGCTTGCAGCCCCCGGGGGGGTTCCGTACTCTCCCGCTCCGCCCGGGCCCCCGAGCTCGGGCTTTCCCGCTGCGCGTTGGAGGCGTCGAGTGGCCAAGCTTTCTCAGGTGATCCGGGATCGAAGACGGGAGCAGCTCATCAAGAAGTACGCGGCCCGCCGCGAGGAGCTGCGAAACAAGGTGAAGGATCCGGATCTCGCGCCCCGCGAGAAGGACGCCGCGGTCGCCGCGCTGGCGAAGCTCCCGCGCAACTCCTGCCCCACGCGCCTCAACCGCCGCTGCAAGATCTCCGGCCGCGCGCGCGGCGTTCATCAGAAGTTCGAAATCTCGCGCATCGCCATCCGCGAGCTCGGCCTGCGCGGCCAGCTTCCCGGCCTGCGCAAGTCGAGCTGGTAGGAGAGCGCATGAAGCCCGAAATCCACCCCGACTACCACAAGGTGGTGTTCCACGATTCGGCCACGGGCGCCGAGTGGATCTCGCGCTCGACGATCACGTCGAAAGAGACGAAGACGGTCGAAGGCGAGGAGCTTCCGTTGGTCCGCCTCGACATCTCCTCGGCGAGCCATCCCTTCTGGACCGGCAAGCTCCGCGAGATGGACGCCGACGGCCGCATCGACCGCTTCCGCCGCCGCTACGGCCGGAGCAAGACCGAGAAGTAGCCGCCAGGCGGCTCCTCGGAGCTCGAACCCGCGAGTTCATGGAGTTTCTAGAACTCCATGAACTCGTTCATCGAGTCCGAATGCTCGGCCACCTTTCTCTGCGTCATGTTGACGTGCCACGACGCGAGGTGGCCCATGGTTCGGGGAATCCGCAGCCTTCGCAGCATGGAAGGCCAGGAATAGAATTCACGCTGCATCTGCCGGACCTCGGACACCAGCTCTTCCGGAGAGAAGTTGCGCGGCTTGAAGTGGCAACCCACCCCGGGCCAGCGGTCCATGTTCGCCTCGTCGATGATGCGGCCCTCCTCCTTCATGCTGTCGTAGAGAGGTGAGCCGCGCAGCGGAACCAGGACGTTGAAGTAGGCGGCGTCCACCTTGTTCTCGCTCAGGAACTGCAGCGTCGAGCGAAAGACGCTCTTGTCATCCGTGTCGGCGCCGAGGACGAAGTTCAAGGAATAGCTGACGTTCCGTTCGCGAAGAATGCGAACCACCTCCGCGTAGTTTCTCGCCTTGTTGAAGCTCTTGTTCATCGTCTTGAGCGTCTCCTGGCTGACGCTCTCGATCCCCATGTTGACGTGCAGCAGACCCGAGCGCTTGGCCAGATCCACGAACTTCGGATCCTGACAGAAGTGCGCGGAGAACAATGCAGACCAGCGCAGCTTCAGCGGGATGAGCGCCTCCATCAATTCCATCGTGCGCGCTTTGTGCCCCGCGAACTGGCTGGCCGCGAAGAAGACGTGCCGGCTCTTGCTCCGCTTGATCTCCTCGATCACCTCCCCCACCGGCCGGACCCGATAGCCGTAGTCTCCATTCAGCAGGATCTCGGCGCAGAAGTGGCAGCTGTAGGGGCAGCCGCGAGAATGCTGGATGACGTAGGGCGTGTAGAAGGCGTAGTGCTTCGGATCGAGAAGCTCCCAGCGCGGAGTCGGCATGCCGGAGAGACTGGCGACCTCGTCGCGTCGATAGAGCTTCTGCAAGCGGCCGGCCGCGGCGTCTTCCAGCATCCTGGGAAAGACCTCCTCGCCTTCGCCGATGCACACCGCGTCGGCGTGCCGAGCGGCCTCCTCGGCGTGGAAGGTCGCGTGGGGCCCGCCGATCAGGACCGCGACCTTCTTCTCCCTGAACCGGGCAGCGATTTCGTAAGCCCGGAAGGAGGTGACCGTTCGCACCGAGATGGCGACCACGTCCACGGGCGTGTCGTAGTCCAGCACATCGATCGCGTCGTCGATCAGCGTCACGTCCCACTCGCGCGGGGCGAGCGCCGCCAGGTAGGGCATCACGGCACCCACCAATCTCCGCTTGCGGATCCGGTAGGGAACCGGCTTCTCCCGCGAAAAATACGGTGTCGGCTGGATGATCATGAGTCTGGGCATGACGCTTCCCCCCTCGGCGCTCGAAGCCATTGCCAGTGGCGGCCGCGAAGCATACCGGAGGAAGCCCTGGAGTCTCGCGTGCGGCTCAGCACCGGATCAGGTGGACGTCCTCCGGGCGCACGGCGAAGGCAACCACGTCCCCGTCGGCCAGGGAGTGGCCGAGCCCGCGGCCGGCGATCGCGACGGTGCGCAGCTCGTGACCGGCCCAGGAGATCCACGCCGTCACCAGCACGCCGTCGTGCAGGGTTCGGACGACCCTGCCCTTGCCGGCCACACAGGTCTCCCCCCGGCCGACGTCGACCTTCACGTGCTCGGGCCGGATGCCGGCGAGAACGGCCGTTCCGGCGGCGAACGCCGAGGCCGCGCGCAGCCGGCACCCGGCGGCGATCTCCACCACGGCGTGGCCGTCGTCGTCCCGACCCACGACCGTGCCCGGCAGCAGGTTGGCCATGCCGACGAGCCGCGCGATCTCGGCGCTGGCCGGGCGACGCAGCACGTCGTCGCGCGCCCCCGCCTGCGCCAGGCGCCCGCCGAGCAGGACGGCGATCCGGTTGGCCAGCAGCATGGCCTGGCGCAGGTCGTGGGTCACGAGGGCCACCGCGATCCCCGTCGCGCCGATCGCAGCGCGCAGGTCGAGCGAGAGCTGCTCCTGCGCCCGCGCGTCGAGATCATCGAAGGGCTCGTCGAGCAGCAGCACCGCCGGCTCGCGGACGAAGGCCTGTGCGAGGGCGACGCGGCGGATCTCGCCCCCCGAGAGGGTGCCGGCGCGACGGGTCGCGAGCCCTTCGAGGCCGAAGTGCGCGAGCGCCTGCGCCGCACGGCGGCGGCGCTCGGCCCTCGGGATCGCGGCGCCCCAGAGCGGGAGCGCGACGTTCCACGCGACCGACCCCGAGAGCAGCACCGGCCGCTGGAAGACCATCGCGACCGGGCCGCCCGCGCGCGCAACGATTCGTCCCCGCAGCGGCGTCTCGAGCCCGGCGAGCGCGCGCAGCAGCGTGCTCTTGCCCGCACCGTTCGGGCCGAGCACGGCGAGCACCTCGCCGGCGTTCAGGTCGAGGGCATCGACCGCGAGCTCGAAGCCTCCTTCGCCTGCCGCGCGACGCTGCCCCCGCCGGGAGAAGGGCCGCACGCGCAGCCCGCGCGCCTCCAGCACGACGCCGCTCATCGCCGCCCTGCCTGCTGCAGGGCCGTGAGCGTTCCCGCGAGCACGAAGGTGAGACCGAGCAGGAGGGCCGAGAGCGCGAGGGCCTCCGAGAAGCGTCCCATCTGCGTGTACATGAGGATGCCGGTGGTGAGAACGCGCGTCTCGCCCTCGAGATTCCCGCCCACCATCATGACCGCACCGACCTCGGAGAGGATGCCGCCGAGCGCCGCGATCACGGCCGCCAGAAGGCCGAGCTTCGTCTCGCGCAGCAGCAGCCAGAGCGCGCGCGGCCCGCGCACACCGAGCCCTCGCACCTGGAGCGCCCACTCGGGCCCGAGGGCGCCGACGGCGGCGTGGCTGATGCCGACCACCAGCGGCAGTGCGATGGCAACCTGCGCGATCACCATCGCAGCGGGCGTGTACATGAGGCCGAGCGAGCCGAGCGGACCGCTGCGCCAGAGCAGGAGGGCCACCACGAGACCGACGACGACGGGAGGCAGGCCCATCGCCGCATTGACGAGCGAGACCGCGAGGCCGCGCCCTCGAAAGCGCCGCCCGCCCAGCACGAGGCCCAGCGGCAACCCGAGCGCGACGGCCAGCGCGAGAGCGAGCCCCGACACCGCGAGGGTGCGGAGCGCGATCTCCAGCACGGCGGC
>CAYOIG010000142.1:0-3588 GCA_964403915.1 uncultured Myxococcaceae bacterium | reverse complement strand
TGGATCGCAATCTCCTGCACATTTCGTACGAAGGCGGGATCCTCGAAGACCCCTGGCGGGCGCCGGACGAAGAGATGTTCCTGCTGACGCGCTCGCTCGTGAAGGCGCCGGACCAGCCGCGGGAGATCGTCCTCTCCTTGGAGAAGGGGACGCCCGTCGCGGTCGACGGCGTGACGCTCTCGCCGGCCCGCCTGCTCGATCGCCTCAGCGAGATCGCCGGCATGCACGGCATCGGGCGCGTGGATCTGGTCGAGAACCGCTTCGTCGGCATGAAGTCGCGCGGCGTCTACGAGACGCCGGGTGGCACGGTGCTCTACGCCGCGCACCGTGCGGTCGAGTCGATCACCCTCGATCGCGAGGTGATGCACGAGCGCGACCGGCTCTCGCCGCGACTCGCCGAGCTGATCTACAACGGCTTCTGGTTCTCGCCGGAGATGGACTTCCTGCGCGCGGCCGTCGAGAAGTCGCAGGAGAACGTGACGGGCGAGGCGCGGCTCCAGCTCTTCAAGGGCAACGTTCGCGTGATGGGGCGTCGCTCTCCGGTGTCGCTCTACTCGGAAGCCACGGTGAGCTTCGAGGACGCCGGCCCCGCCGACACCTACCGTCAGGCCGATGCAACGGGCTTCATCCGGCTCCAGGGCCTGCGGCTGCGCCCGCGAGCGAAGCGGGGCTGAGCGCTCCACTCGCGCGCGCCGCCGGGTGTGATGGCACTCTGCCATCACGGGTGATAGCATTCTGCCATCACCCGGAGGTCCCGCGATGGGTGCCATGACGGTCCGGAACCTCGATCCGAAGGTGGTGGCGGCGCTGCGCAAGCGCGCGGCCGCGCGGGGGCGCAGTCTCAACTCTCTCGTCGTCGAGATCCTCACGGAGGAGGCCTTGCGCGAGCAGCGGCGCGAGCGGCTCGCCACGCTGATCCCGAGGATGGACGCGCTGCGCGAGAAGATCGCTCGCGAGTTTCCGGTGCAGACGCCGAGCGAGATCCTGATCCGTGAGGGGCGGGACGAGCGTTGAAGCTCGTGATCGACGCCAGCGTGGCCGTGAAGTGGTGCTTCGAGGAACCCGGCTCGGAGGCTGCACGATCGTTGCTGCTCAGGGAGCGGGCCGGAGAGGTCGATCTGGTCGCGCCGAATCTGATTGGCGCGGAGGTCGTCAACGCGATCTGGAGAAAGTTCCGGCGGGGACAGTGCTCTGCGGAGACCGCTCTCGAAGCCCTCTCGCTGTGGACAGAAGGCCGGCCGGAGCTGGTGCCATGTGCGCCGCTCGAATCACCGGCCCTCAATCTCGCGCTGCGGCTTGGGCACCCGGCGTATGACTGCTTCTACCTCGTGGCTGCGTCGGAGCTGTCTGCGCCGCTCGTGACAGCGGACGTCCGTCTCGCGGGCCTCGCTCGGGGTCTCGGACGTGACGTAGAGCTCATTGGCTGAAAGGGTCACGGCTCCGTGCGCGCCAGGAATTGCAGCAGGTACGGCACCGAGATCTTCACCAGATCCACCGCCGGATCGAGCGAGGCGCCGAGGGCGAACAGGTAGGAGAGGGTTCGCGCGTAGAGCAGCAGATCGTTCGGGAGCTGCAGGCCAGGCGTCTGCTCCAGCAGCCGCTTCGCCTCGTCCTTGAGCGAGAGCACCTTCTCGCCCGAGAGGGCGAGCGGCGAGCCGCCTTCGCGCTGCACGCGTTCGAACATCGCCTGCACCGAGGCGCGAACGCCTGCGTGCGCGCCGGGCGCGATCATTCCCATGCGGTCCATGCCGGAGACGAAGCCTTCGAGGTCGCGCTGCAGCAAGGCGAAGAGACCGAGGCGCAGCTCGCGGCGCAGGGCAGGGTCGAGGCGGCGGCTGAGGCCGAAGTCGATGAAGAGAACCCGCGGCTTCTCTCCGGCGCCGGGCTCGTCGAGCACGAAGAGATTGCCGGGGTGGGGGTCGGCGTGGAACAGACCGTCGACGAAGACCTGCTTCGCATAGGCGCGGGCGAGGATCTCGAGCACGGCGCCGGGCGCCACGCCGAGACGCGCGAGGCCCGCACGATCGGCGATGCCGACTGCGGCGTGAAACTGCATGGTGAGAACGCGCCGCGTGGTGAGGGCCGGCACGGTCTGCGGTACCACGATCTGGGGCTCGAAGGCGAGGTTCGCCGCGATCTCGCCGGCGATCGCCGCCTCGCGCTCGAAGTCGAGCTCCTCCCGCAGCGCTGCGGCGAACTCGTCGAAGAGGCGCTGGCCCGTTTCGCGGCCACGGCCGGAGAGCGCCGTCCACACGCCGAGAAGACCGCGCAGCAGCGCGAGATCGGCGCCGAGAGAGGCCTCCAGCCAAGGGTGCTGCACCTTGACGGCCACCGTTTCTCCCGTCGCGAGGCGTGCGCGATGCACCTGCGCGATGGAGGCAGTGCCGAGGGGCTCCGGCTCGAAGTACGGGAAGGCCTCTCCCAGCGGTCTCGCGAGCTCCGCCTCGATCACCCGGAGCACGGTCTCGAAGGGCAGGGGCGGCACGCGATCGTGCAGCGACGCGAGGCCGTCGCGGACCCAGGGGGGAAGCACGTCGTAACGCAGCGCGGCGAACTGCCCGAGCTTGACGAAAGCCCCTTTCAGCCCCCCGAGGGTGGCGGCCAGGCTCTCCGCCGCGCGCTGCTGTCGCCCCGCGCGCCGCGCAGGCCGTTCGGTGGGCGGGACGAGCAGGTCTCCCAGACGCCCGGCAAGCGCGCGCAGGCCGAAGCCCACCAGGCATGCGAGCAGCCGCAGGGCCGGCTCGATGCCCGTGGTTCGAAGCGTGAATCGAACCCCGCCCCTGGTCTGTCGAACGGAGGAGAGAACGGAGGTGCCGGAGTCGGTCAGGCAAGGCGGCGGTCGCGGCAGCTCCGGGGGCGGTGTCGAGGCATCCATGGGATCTGCTTCCTCGGGGTGCGCCCGGCGGATTTCCAGCCCCCGGACCCTACTCCGCAGAGCTTCTGCTTGACAATGCGAGTCGCATTGATTTAGAGAGGCAGGGCCGTTTTCACGGGGAGAACAATGGGTTGGGGCGGCTTCGACGCACCCGCCACGTGCTCCCCGATTCCGAGACTCCGCTAGCTTCGAAGGTTCGCACGACACGTCGCTCGAGCCGAACGAACGATCCGACAACGACCCGACAGCGAGGAGATCCCCACATGCGTTGGTTTTCGAAGAGCGGGCTGGCCTGCGCGGCCGCCCTCGCCCTGGCGGCGCCGGCCGGTGCACAGAAGGCCGAGGATTCGGGTGCGGCCGGCCCGAAGTTCAAGGAAGGCGACGTGATCACGATGGACAAGCTGGAGTCCATCAAGCCCTTCCTTCCGCCCGAGTTCTGGAACAACCGCGACTTCTTCTTCTATGACGGCATGAAGATGGAGATCGGCCCCGCGTTCCGGGACTACTCGCCGCCGAAGGAGTACGCCGAGGCCACGCAGAGGTTCAAGGGCAAGTCGAAGATCGGCCCCGACGAGGCCCTCGAGGGCTACACGGCCGGCCAGCCCTTCCCGATCGAGGACATCAACTGCAAGGGAGATCCGCAGGCGGGTACGAAGATCATCTGGGACTTCGACCACCAGTGGGAAGGCGACGGCACCCGGACCAAGTATTTC
>CAYOIG010000141.1:0-7307 GCA_964403915.1 uncultured Myxococcaceae bacterium | reverse complement strand
GGCGCCGTGAAGCCGAAGCGAGCGCTCGCCGACGCCGACCGCGCCGGCGCCCGCCGCGTCCTTCTCATCGGGCCCGACGAGGCGGCGCGCGGCGTCGCCCGCGTGCGTGAGCTCGCCAGCGGCGAGGAGCGCGACGAGCCGCTCGCAGGCTGAGCCGTTCGGCTCGCCGCGCGCCGGAGCGGCCAGGGCGAAGCCCGGCGGCGGCGAGGGTGCCACGCACCCTTGCCCTGCTGCGCGCCGGTCCTGAGGCGCTATAGATTGCGCGCGACCGCTCCCCCACGGTCCGCCCCGGAGAGCCGCCACGACGATGCGAGGCTGGACCGTTCGCGACAGTGCGGAGCTCTACAACGTCGCCAACTGGGGAGCCGGCTTCTTCACCGTCAACGACAAGGGTCGCGTCGAGGTGCGCCCGAACGGCAATGGCGGGCCGGGCATCGACCTGCTCGAGCTCGTGGGCGACCTCGAACGCCGTGGTCTGCGCGCTCCCCTTCTCGTCCGCTTCTCCGACATCCTGAAGAGTCGCGTCGCCGGCCTCTGCGGCGCCTTCGAGAAGGCCATCGGCGAGTACGGCTACAAGGGCCGCTACCGCGGCGTGTATCCCGTCAAGGTGAATCAGCAGCGCCACGTGGTGGAGGAGATCATCGAGTACGGCGCGCCCTTCGGCGTCGGGCTCGAGGCCGGCAGCAAGCCCGAGCTGCTCATCTCGCTGGCGCTGCTCGACACGCCGAACGCGCTCATCGTCTGCAACGGCTACAAGGACCGCGCCTACGTCGAGACCGCGCTCCTCGCCCAGCGCATCGGCCGCTATCCGATCATCGTGATCGACCGCTTCCACGAGATCGATCTCGTGGTCAAGACGGCGCGCGAGCTCGGCATCCGGCCGCATCTCGGCATGCGCGCGCGCCTGACGACCAAGGGCGCCGGCAAGTGGGTGGAGTCGACCGGTGACCGTTCGAAGTTCGGCCTCTCCGCCCTCGAGATCGTCGAGGCCGTCGAGCGGCTGCGCGGCGAGGACATGCTCGACTGCCTCGAGCTGCTGCACTTTCACATCGGCTCCCAGATCACGGCGATCCGCGCCCACAAGGACGCGCTGCGCGAGGCGAGCCGCATCTACGCGGGCCTGCACCAGATGGGGGCCAAGCCGCGCATCCTCGACGTGGGCGGTGGCCTCGGCGTCGACTACGACGGCTCGCAGACGAACTTCCACTCGTCGATGAACTATTCCGTGCAGGAATACGCCAACGACGTCGTCTCCTTCATCCAGGAGGCGTGCGAGGAGGCCGGGCTCCCGCATCCGGACATCGTCACCGAGGCGGGCCGCTCGATGGTCGCGCACCACTCGGTGCTGATCTTCGACGTGCTCGGCGTGAACGAGGTGCTCACGGGCAAGCCCCCCGAGCCCGTGAGCGAAGAAGATCCGAAGGTGCTGCAGGATCTCTCGGAGGTCTGGAGCGGCGTCTCGCGCAAGAACGTGCAGGAGGCGTACCACGACGCGCTGCAGCTCAAGGAGGAGGCTGCCAGCCTCTTCTCCCTCGGCTACCTCGACCTGCGGGGGCGCGCGCGCGTCGAGCGCATGTTCTGGGACTGCTGCGAGAAGATCCTGCGCATCGTGCGCGAGCTGCCCCACATTCCCGAGGATCTCGAAGACCTCGAGAAGGGCCTCGCCGACACCTATTACGGCAACTTCTCGGTCTTCCAGTCGGCGCCGGACCACTGGGCCGTGAAGCAGCTCTTTCCGGTGATGCCGATCCACCGGCTGAACGAGCGGCCGACGCGCCGCGGCGTCTTCGCCGACCTCACCTGCGACAGCGATGGCAAGATCGATCAGTTCATCGACGTGCGGGACGTGAAGGACGTGCTGGAGCTGCACCCGTGGAACGGCACGCCCTACTTCATCGGTGTCTTCCTGGTGGGGGCGTATCAGGAGATCCTCGGCGACCTCCACAATCTATTCGGTGACACCGACGCCGTGCACGTGCGCCTCGACGACGAGGGCCGCTACCGCGTCGAGCACGTGGTGGAGGGCGACGAAGTCAACCAGGTGCTGGCCTACGTGCAGTACGACCGGAGCCGCCTGATCGAGGGGGTGCGCCGCACCATCGAGACGGCCCACCGCGCGGGGCAGATCACGCTCGAGGAGAGCGCGCGCCTGCGCAAGCGCTACGAGCAGGGCCTGCAGGAGTACACCTACCTGGTGCGCGAGGAATAGCCGCCCGCGCCCGGTTCAGTGGACGATCTGGAAGCTGTCGATCACGGTGTCGTTCTGGTTTCGCGTCGTCCACGTGAGCACGTTGCCGCTGACTTCCATCAGGTTGTAGTGGTAGGTCGACTGCACCACCTGGAAGGTCGGCCAGCCGCTGCCGGCCGGGCGGTTGTAGGTGTCGAGCGTGCCGCCACCACCGCCGACGATCAGGTAGTGCGTGCCATTTCGCACGCCGCGCTGATACGAGTGGCTATGGCCGCTGATCACGAGGTCGACGCCGGCGGCCTCGATGATCGGCACCCAGTCGCTCCGCACCCAGGTCTCCCCGTTGTAGCCGGTGAAGATGCCGGTGAGATCCCAGAGCCGCGTCCAGGGCGGGCGGTGGAAGACCACGATCCGGAACTCCGCCGCCGCGGCCTCGGGGGAGGCCAGCGCCTGCTGCAGGTAGGCGAGCTGGTCATCCTGCGTCGTCTGCTGGCCCGTGGTCGTCTCGGTGTCGAGCACGACGATGAAGGCGTTGCCGTAGGAGAAGGAGTACCAGGACTCGTTCTCCGGCAGCGCGCTGTAGGCGTAGGCGTAGGGATGCTCGCCGTCGTGGTTTCCGCGCGCGAACATCACGGGCGTCGTCTGCGCCAGGCTCGACACCGCGAGCGGATCCCACCACTGCGTCTGCCACTCGGAGAGGATGCTGCCGCCGAGGGCACCGCTGGTGAACGTGCCCTGCACGGTGTCACCTGCGACGAAGAGCATGTCCGGATCCCGTGCGGCGATGTGACCGACGTGGGTCGCGAAGACGCCGGGCCCGTTCTGGTTGTCGGCGAGCCAGACGATCTCGTAGGGGCTCGTCGGCGCGGGCGCGGTGCGGAAGCGGTAGACCGGCGAGTAGGTCGTGCCACTCCGCACCCGGTAATCGTACTCGGTCTGCGTCGAGAGGCCGTCGATCGTCGCCTTGTGAACGAAGTGGGAGGCGTCGATCTGCGTCGTCTCGACCACGCTCAGCGTCTGGGAGAGCAGGCCGCCCGCAGGGCCCCACTCGACGGCGTGGGTCGCGAGGTTCCCGTCGGTCTCCCAGAGCAGCGTCATGGCGTCGCGGCGGAAGTCTTGCAGCATCGGCGACTTCGTGATGTTCGGCGTGGCCGCCGTCGCCTCCGACAGCACGAGGCTCGCGTCGTCCGCCATGCCATCGTTGTCGGCGCCGCGCCGGAAGCGCGCCTCGATCTCGACGCGCAGCGTGCGTGTCTGGGGCGGAATGAGGGCCGTCGCCTCGCGCAGCAGCCATGCGTCGCCGCCGGAGACGAGGGTGCGGAGGCTCGACCGTTCGTGACCGAACCCGTCGAGGTAGCGTACGCGCAGCAGGATCTGGTCGTCGAAGTTGTTGACGGCGAACCAGCCGCGCACCCAGGCGGAGGCCGCGAGCGAAACCGTTCCATAGTCGATGCCGAGAGCGAAGAGATTGGCGTTCACGTCCTGCCAGGTACGGCAGGTCGAGACGGCGCCCTCGTAGCCGCCGTGCAGGAAGGCCGTGCCCGAATGCGGATCGGCGTCGGCGAAGGGCTCGCGCGCGACCGTGCAGGAGCCGGACTCCACCGCCCAAGGCGCGAGCGCGCTCTCCTCGAAGCCCGGGTTCCCGAGGAGCTGCTGCCCGAAAGGGGGAGGCGGCGGCGTGCAGCTATCGCCGAGGCTCCCGGCGGCGACGGCGCAGATCAGGGCAAGGCTGCGAAGAGCAGCGCGGCGCGGCAGCGTGGGCGGCGGCATGGAGGTCTTTCTTACCGTCCGCCGGGTCGGTGCGTCAAGCGATTTCGCCGATGCGGAGCCCTCCCGGCCGGCACGCGGCGTGCGTGGTAGGGTCCGTGGTCGAGGCAGCCGGGCCGCAGCGCCCAGGCAAGGGAGACAGGATGCGACGCGACCTCGAACGAACGCTGATCGCAGCCGGTGCGACGCTGCTATGGCTCACGCTCGCCCTCCCGGCGGCCGGCCAGTCGGCGCCTCTCGTGGAGGCCGGACGTGACGAGTTCCTGCGCTACTGCGCCGCCTGCCATGGCAGCGCCGCCACCGGCGGCGGCCCCGTGACGCCCGTGCTGAGGACGGCGCCGCCGGATCTGACGGGCCTCGCGCGCCGGCACGAAGGCGTCTTCCCCACTGCCGACGTCGCGGCCATCATCGACGGCCGCTTCGGGATCGAGGCCCACGGCACGCGTACGATGCCGGTCTGGGGCCGCGTGCTCGGCAAGGAGATCGCCGACGGCACGACGGCCGACGAGGTGAGCCGCGGGCGGATCGACGCCCTCGTCAGCTACCTGCAGTCGATCCAGCACTGAGCCGAGCGCCGCGCGAGCGGCGACACGAGGACCTGGCACCCCTCCGGTAAACACCCGAGGCGCCTATGGGCGCTGTCCGGAAGGGCGTCTCCCACTTCGGGGCCTGGTGCCTTCCGCTCCCTCCCTGGGCTCATGCAAGGCCCCGGCCGTCCCGATACCGAACTCCGGGTAGCAGGGGCGGCACGCGGTCGCCCTCACGGGGAGGCTGCGAGGGGATGAGCGCCCGATTCTCGATCGCGGTAGCCCTCATCCTCGGCCTCGCGGCTTTGGTCGGCCTGCTGGCCTCGCGCGCAGGCGATGCCCCGACGACGATCCGGATCGGCATCGCGTCGCGCCCCGGCCACGAGCTGCTGCAGCTCGCGCACGAGAAGAATCTCTTTGAGCGCGAGGGGGCGCACGTCCGTGTGGTCGAGTTCCCGTCGATCGGCGATGCCCGGCGCGCCTACCTGCGCGGCCAGATCGACGGCCTCGCCGCGACGCTCAGCGGCCTGGCGTTGATGCAGAACATTGCTTCGCGCCCTCCCGTCGCGTTTGCCGTGATCGATCGATCCCGCGGCGGCGACGTGCTGCTCGCGAGGCCAGAGTTCAGCAATCTTGCCGCCCTCCGCGGGCGCCGGATCGGGCTCGAGCCGGGATCGGGAGCCGGGCTCCTGCTCGCCCGCGCCCTCGCAGCCGCCGGTCTCGACATCGGCGATGTCACGCGCGTTCCCCTCGATCCTGCCGACGCCCCGCGCGCCCTCGAAGCCGGAGCGGTCGATGCGGTCGTCTCTCACGCGCCGGCCTCCGTCGAGATCGAGCAGGGCGGGAGCGGCCACGTGCTGTTCACGAGCGAACAGATGCCCGGCGAGATCGTCGATCTGCTCCTGATCGATCCGGCCCTCCTCGAGGCACGTCCGGAAGAGCTGGGCGGGATCGTCCGTGCCCTCGAGAGGGCCGCACGCCGCGTCGTGGTGCGGCCCACCGATGCCTACCGTCTCATGGGTCATTCGGAGGGCCTCTCCACCGGGGAGATGCGCGAGGCGCTGGAGAAGGGTTTCGAACGGGTGCCGGTCACTGCGCAGGCGACGCTCCTCGCACCCGGAGGGCCCCTCGCACGCAGCCTCGAGAGCGCGGCACGGGCGCTCCGCGCGAGTGGCGAGCTCGCGGCGGACGCGCGTCTCGATGGCGCGCTGACACCGGCCATCGTAGAGCGGGCGGGTCGTGGCTGATCCCGCACCGAGAGCGCATAGGCACCACGACTCGCTGCACGCGCAGCTCCTGCTGCCTCTCCTGCTCGCGGGCGTGGCCGTGGCCCTCGTCGGCACCCTCGTGAGCCTCGTGGGCGTCTCGCAGCATCTCGAGAGCCAGTCGCAGCTCCGGGCCCAGCGCATCTCGTTCCAGGTGAGCCTCGCTGCCGAAACCCTCGACAAGACCTCCGAGCTTCGAAAGATCGTCGCCTCCCTCGGCGCGGATCGCGACGTCGAGCGCATCGTGGCGGTCGCCGGCGAGCCCCCGCGCGTGGTCGCATCCACGCGGCGGGCCTGGATCGGCGAGCCCCTCTCGGCCCTCACGGATCCTGCAGTGCGCGCACTGCTGCTCCGGGCCATCGAGCGCCAGGAGGTCGTCGGGCGCGACGGGGACGGCTTCTCCTACCTGACCGCCCGGCCTCTCGTTCTGAGTCACTTCGAGGCCACCGGCAAGGGCCCCGCGCGCGGCGCGGTCTTCGTGCAGCTCGTGAGCGACTCCGGCCAGCGCAGCGTGATGCGCATGGCCCTCGGCGGCACCGCCGCGTGCATGGGCCTCGTGCTCTGCTTCACAATCTTCAGCCAGGTGGAGCTGCGGCGCCGCGTGCTGCGGCCGCTGGCGGCGATCGGCGAGGCGTTCGGGCGGCGCGCCGCGGGAGATCCCGCCGCCCGGGCTCCCGTGCTGCGCGACGACGAGATCGGTGCCCTGGCACGCACCCTCAACGACATGACCGACCGCGTGGCGCAGACCGAGACGCGCCTGCAGCAGGTGGCGGAGGTGATCGACGAGTGCATCTGGATCGCCGACGCAGACGCCAGCGCCACCATGCGCTACGTGAGCCCGGCCTTCGAGAAGATCTACGGCAGGCCCGTGGCCGAGGTGGCGAACGACGTGGCGAGCACCGCCCGGTCGATCCATCCGGACGACCGCGAGCGGGTGCTCGGCCAGTGGCCCGCCGCCTGCCGCGAGCCGCTCGAGATCGAGCACCGGGCGCTCCGCCCCGACGGCGAGGTCCGCTTCGTCCGGATGCAGACGCATCCGATGAAGGATGCGTCGGGCCGCGTCGTCGCGGTCGCCGGCGTGACCACCGACGTCACGGAGGCGCGTCGCGCCGAGGAGGCCCTGCGCCTCGCCTACGCGGCTGCGGAGAACGCCAGCCGGGTGTCGGGCGAGTTCCTCGCCACCATGAGCCACGAGATCAGAACGCCCATGAACGCCGTCCTCGGCATGACGGGGCTGCTGCTCGAAACCGATCTCACGCCGGAGCAGCGCGATCTCGCGGACGTGATCCGGGCCTCGGGCGACGCGCTGCTGGCGATCATCAACGATATCCTCGACTTCTCGAAGATCGAGGCCGGCAAGCTCACGCTCGAGGCGACCGAGATCGAGCTCTCCGAGCTGCTCGAGGAGGTGCTCGGCCTCGTCCGCGAGCGTGCAGACCGCCAGGGCCTCGCGCTCTCGAGCGGCATCGACGGCGACGTGCCGCCGCGACTGCTGGGCGATGCCGGACGGCTGCGCCAGGTGCTTCTCAACCTGGTCTCGAACGCCGTCAAGTTCACGTC
>CAYOIG010000140.1:0-2829 GCA_964403915.1 uncultured Myxococcaceae bacterium | reverse complement strand
CGGGCTTCGAGGTTCCCTTCATGTGGTGGACGCTCAACATGCCGACCGACCACGCCGAGGCGCGCCTGCGCAACGTGCGCGTCCCCGGCGATGCCGTGCTCGGCGCCGAGGGAGAAGGTCTGCTGGTGGCGCAGGCCTTCGTTCACGAGAACCGCATCCGGCAGGCAGCGTCGGGCGTGGGCTCGGCGCAATACTGCATCGACGAGTCGGTGAAGTACGCACGCGAGCGCATCGTCTTCGGCAAACCGCTCTCCACCAACCAGGCGATCCAGTTCCCGCTGGCCGAGCTTCACACGGAGTGCGAGATGGTGCGCGGCCTCGTCTACAAGACGGCGTGGCACCTCGACCGCGAGGATCACCTCGGCGTGAGCGACCGGGTGTCGATGGCGAACTACCGGGCGAACCGGCTGGTGTGCAATGCAGCCGACAGCGCCATCCAGGTACACGGTGGCGTCGGCTACTCGCGCCATCTTCCTTTCGAGCACATCTACCGTCACCACCGGCGCTACCGCATCACCGAGGGCTCGGAGGAGATCCAGATCCGCAAGGTCGCAGGGCATCTCTTCGGCTTCACGGGCAAGGGGCGACGGCCGGCGTGAGCGTCGATCGCGAGCTCTTCGCGGAGAAGCTCTCTGCCGCGCTGCGGCGCCATCTCGGGCCTCCGGGCGAGGTGCGCGCGCTGGCGCGCCTCACGGGCGGCGCCACCAAGGCGACGTGGTCGTTCGACGCCGTGATCGGCAGCGAGACGCTGCCCCTCATCCTGCAGCAGGCGTCCGCTGGAGCCGGCGCCGGGGGCATCGCGCCCGCCGTGCGGGGCAGCAAGGATGCGGCGCTGATGCAGGCCGCAGTTCGCGCGGGCGTTCCCGCTCCGCGCGTGCGCCTCGTGCTCGAGGCCGAAGACGATCTCGGCGAGGGCTACGCCACCGACCGGATCGAAGGCGAGACGCTCGGCCGAAAGATCAACACGGAGCCGCGCTTTGCGGCCGTGCGCCCGAAGCTCGCCGGCCAGTGCGGCGCGATCCTCGCGGCCATCCACCGCATCGACCCTGCCGGCCTCGACTTCCTCGCGACGCAGACGGCGGCCCAGCAGCTCGCCGCCTACCGCATGCTCGCCGATGCCTTCGATCATCCGCTGCCCGCCCTCGAGCTGGGGCTTCGCTGGGTCGCGGAGAATCTGCCGAAGGATCCGCGCACGACCGTCGTGCACGGAGATTTCCGCAACGGGAACCTGATCGTGGGCGAGGATGGCGTGCGCTGCGTCCTCGACTGGGAGCTCGCGCAGCACGGCGATCCGATGCTCGATCTCGCCTGGCTCTGCGTGAAGACCTGGCGCTTCGGGGGGCCGCTGCCGGTCGGAGGCTTCGGAAGACGCGAGGATCTCTTCGAGGCCTACGAGAAGGCCGGCGGCGGCGCCGTCGATCCGGCCCACGTGCGCTTCTGGGAGGCCTTCGGCTGCATCAAGTGGGCGCTCATGTGCATGGGCAAGGGGCTCGGCTATCTGCACGGGGCGCGCGGCAACGTCGAGGCCGTCGCGATCGGACGGCGCATCGAGGAGCCGCTCCTCGACTTCCTCGATCTCGTCACCGGGAGGGACTGAGCGTGCCGGCGAGCAAGCCCGAAGTTCCGATGCTGCTCGGCGCGGCCATCGACTACCTCGAACGCGAGCTGCTGCCGACGCTCACGGGCTATCACCGCTTCCAGTCTCGCGTGACGCTGAACGTGCTTTCGCAGGTGCGCCGCGAGCTCGCCCTCGCGCCCGCGCAGGCCGAGGCCGAACGCGAGCGGCTCGTGGCCCTGCTCGGCCACGACGGCAGCCGCAACGATCTGAGCCGCGAGCTGGCAAAGGCGATCCGCGGCGGCGGCATGGCCCTCGACGATCCGGCGCTGCTCGCGCATCTGCGCCTCTCGCTCGTCGAGGCGCTCCGCATCAACAATCCGAAATGGCTCGGCGAATAGAGCCCCCCGCCGTCAGAGGATTCGAGCGAGACCCGGCGCGCGACGGAGGGCGTCCGCAACGGCGAACGACGTGGGTACGGCCAGCAGGCACAGCGCGATGAACTGGAGCAGCGGGCGGGGCCCGAGAGTCGCGAGCAGCGCCGTGCCGCAGACGACGAACACGGGGTGGACGATGTACGCGGCGTAGGCGCTGCGGGCCATGCGGCGGGCGAGGGGGCCCTGCGTCGCCATTCGCGCCCGGAACGAGACGATGAGCTTCATGCTGATGCCGACGCAGAGCACGGGCTCCCACATCGCGTAGAGGAAGGCCTGCCATGTGAGGCCGCCATTGAAGGCGTCGGCGCTCCCGGAGAGACCTCCTCCGAACAGGATGATCGCGGGCATGGCCACGATCGCGACGAGGGCTGTGCGGAACCCGAGGTCTGCCTGTGTGCGCCCCAAGTCTTGCAGCCAGCCGTTTCCGTGGGCGAAGACCCCGAACACGAACATCGGAACATAGAGCGGGAAGTAGCCGAGCTGCAGGCCGAGGATTCCCGAGCCGGTCGGGTAGACCATGCGCACCGCGAAGGCGACGAGTCCGATCACGAGCACGAAGCCGAGGACCGCTGCATTGCCGGGAAGAGGCCGCGAGCCCGTCCTCTCTCGCTCGCGTCGCGAGAGAATGCGCAGCGCCGCGTAGACACCTGCGAAGATCAGCAGCGCGAGCACGAACCAGAGCGGGCCCGTGCCGCACTTGCTCAGGTAATCGTGCGTCACGAAGGCGAGCAGGCCCTCCGGCGCGCGTCCCTGGAAGCGGCGTGCGAGGTAGACGACGCAGGGGTTGAGCACGAAGAAGTAGACGAGCAGCGGGAGGCCGAGGCGCGCGAGGCGGTC
>CAYOIG010000139.1:0-1505 GCA_964403915.1 uncultured Myxococcaceae bacterium | reverse complement strand
GCACGTCGCCTGCCCGGCTGGCGTGCGCTAGGGTCCCGCCGCCATGCGCCGCCCCCGCAAAGAAGTCCGCAACCTCGCGATCATCGCGCACGTCGACCACGGCAAGACGACGCTCCTCGACGGCCTGCTGCGCCAGACGGGAACGTTCCGGGCCAACCAGGCCGTGGCGGAGCGCGCCATGGACAACGAGGACCTCGAGCGCGAGCGCGGCATCACCATCCACTCGAAGAGCACCTCGGTCGAGTTCGAGGGCGTCCGCATCCACCTGGTCGATACACCGGGCCACGCCGATTTCGGCGGCGAGGTCGAGCGCGTGCTCGGCATGGTCGACTCCGTGCTGCTGCTGGTGGACGCCGTCGATGGCGTGATGCCGCAGACGCGCTTCGTGCTCGGCAAGGCGCTCTCCCACGGCCTGCGGCCCATCCTCGTCGTGAACAAGATCGACCGCCCGGAGCAGCGCGCCCGGGAGGTCGTGGACGAGGTCTTCGACCTGCTGGTGGAGCTCGGCGCCAGCGACGCGCAGCTCGACTTTCCCGTGGTCTACGCCTCGGCCAAGGCCGGCACGGCGACCCTCGATCCGGCCGAGGCCGGCAAGGATCTTCGCCCGCTTCTCGAGACGATCCTGACCGAGGCGCCGGCGCCCGAGGTGGACGAGGACGGCACGCTCCAGTTCCAGGCCGTGACCCTCGGCTACGACGACTTCCTCGGCCGTCTGGTGATCGGGCGCGTCGAGCGCGGCGTGCTGCGGCGCAGTGCGACCGTGGTGCGGGTGCCGGAGACGGGCGCGCCCGAGTCGTTCCGCGTGACGAAGCTCTTCGGCGCGCGCGGCCTCGAGCGCGTGGAGATCGCGGAGGCCCGTGCCGGCGATGTCTGCATCATCGCCGGCGTCGACTCGATCGACATCGGCGACACCGTCTGCGATCCGGCGGCGCCCGAGGGGCTGCCGCGGATCGGCATCGATCCGCCGACCATCCGCGTTCGTTTCTGCGTCAACACCTCGCCCTTCGCCGGCCGCGAGGGCAAGTTCGTGACGAGCCGGCAGATCGCCGATCGGCTCCGGCGGGAGAGCCTCGGCAACGTCTCGATCAAGATCGCGCCGGGCGAGACCAGCGACACCTTCGAGGTCGCCGGACGCGGCGAGCTGCAGCTCGGGATCCTGATCGAGACCATGCGGCGCGAGGGCTACGAGATCGCCGTCTCGCGGCCCGAGATCATCGTGCGCGAGGTGGACGGCAAGGTCTGCGAGCCCGTCGAGGACGTCGTGATCGAGGTGCCGGAGGGCTACGCCGGGGCCGTGCTCGAGAAGCTCCCCGTACGCAAGGGCCGCCTCGTCACGATGGAGAAGCGCGGCGCGCAGGTGCTGCTGCAGTTCGTGGTGCCGAGCCGGGGCCTCTTCGGCTATCGCAACGAGTTCCTGACGGATACGCGCGGTGAGGGCGTGCTGCACCGAACGGTTCGAGGCTACGAGCCCTTCGCCGGCGATCTGCCGCGGCGGACCGTGGGCG
>CAYOIG010000138.1:0-3128 GCA_964403915.1 uncultured Myxococcaceae bacterium | reverse complement strand
CGTGCTGCTGCTCGAGAAGAACGGCCAGGCGGGCGGCAAGGCCATGGTCGTGTCGAAGAATGGCTTCACCTACGAGCTCTGGCCCGTGATCCATGCGCCGGCGCGGAGCAGCCGCTGCCTCGATGTGCTGAAGGAGCTCGGCATCGAGGATCGCGTCGAGCTCTCCGTGCCCCAGGCGCGCGGCGGCTTCTTCGTGGATGCGGGCGGCGAGGTGCGGCCGTTTCCGAGCGACCCAGATCCCGAGGGCCGCTCGATCCTGCGGCTGCTGGGGGTTCCCGAAGCGGAGATCGACACCGCCATCCGGGTGCTCGCAGAGCTGGTGCTGCTCCCGGCCGCGCAGGTGGACGCCCTCGACGAGACGAGCTTCACGACCTGGCTCGAAGGGCGCGGCGCGCCGGCGCCGGTCGTCAGCTACCTGCACGCGCTGGCGAACGGCATCTTCATGGTGCCGTCCGATCTGCTCCCCGCCTCGGAGGCGATCCGCACGCTGCAGGCCATCCTGCTGAACCACGGTGGCCTGTACGCGAAGAGCGGCGGCATCGGCCGCCTTGCCGAGCTCTTTGCGGCCACGGTCGAGGAGAACGGCGGCTGCGTGCAGTACCGGGCACGGGTGCGCGCGATCGAGGTCGAGAATGGCCGCGTCACGGGCGTACGGACCGAGCGCGGGCGCTTCACGGCGCCCATCGTGATCAGCAATGCCGGCCTCCAGCCCACGGTGCTGAAGCTCGTCGGAGAGCAGCACTTCGACAAGGGCTACCTGAGCTGGGTGAAGGATCTCGTCCCCTCGTGGGGCATGATCGGCCTGCGCTACTTCCTCGACACCGAGCTGATCGAGGATCCGTACGCCCTCGTCTTCTCCGAGCAGGGCTACTGGACCACCGATCGCTGGCTGGCGGTGCGCGCCGGCGGGGCGCTGCCGCGCGAGGTGGTGATGTGGGTGCAGGTGCCCTCGCGCAACGATCCCGGCCTCGCGCCGGCGGGCAAGCAGTGCGTGCTCACCGGCGTGTGGTGCTCGCCCGATCCCGACGCGCCGGTGGCCGAGAAGGAGGCCTGGTGGCGCAAGATCGACGAGGTCATGGAGCGCGTGTGGCCGGGCTTCCATGGGCACGTGGAATCGCGGGAGACCTACGACGTGCGTGACGCGAGCGGCCTCTCGCGCGAGGCTGCGTTCGCCGGTGTGGGCGGCGAGACGATCGGCCTCGGGCAGGTGATCGGCCAGTGTGGCCGCAGCAAGCCCTCAGCGCAGGCACCCATCGGTGGTCTCTTCTACGTGGGCGCCGACGCCGGCGGCTGGGGCTGCGGCACGCACATGGCGGTGGATTCGGGCATCAAGGTCGCAGACCTGGTCTGGCGCCATCACCGCCTGCGCAAGGGTCTGTTTCACGCGGCGTGAGCCGCGACGAGGAGTCGAACGCATGACGAGCTCGAGCTACGACGTGATCGTGATCGGCGGCGGTCCCGGTGGCCTCGCCTGCGCCGCACTGCTCTCGAAGTGGGGGCTGCGGACGCTGCTGCTCGAGAAGAACGAGAAGACCGGCGGCAAGGC
This sequence comes from uncultured Myxococcaceae bacterium, assembly GCA_964403915.1. GTDB lineage: Bacteria > Myxococcota_A > UBA9160 > UBA9160 > UBA9160 > MYXO. The sequence goes on along the minus strand of CAYOIG010000138.1, from coordinate 1,582 downwards.
CGTCACCGTGGAGAAAAACGGCTTTCGCTACGAGCTCGGGCCGAAGCTGCAGGTGCCCATGCGCGAGCCCGCCTTCGCGGAGCTCTTCGCCGAGCTCGGCATGCCCGAGAAGCTGGGCCAGATCCTGCTGCTCGAGGGAGCCTCGCTCTCCTACAAGGGGCGCTCGGGCCGCTACGAGACCATGGTCGCACCGCAGACGAGTGAGGATCCCACCCCCCTCTTCGACCTGCTGCAGCTCGACGCGGGAGAGCGCCAGCGGGCGATCGCCTTCCTGGCGCAGATGGTGATGCTGTCGCCGGAGAAGCTCGACGCCCTCGACGACGTCACGATGGAGGACTATGTCGCGGGCCACGACCTGCCGCAGCCGCTCTACAGCTACCTCGCGATGCACTCGAATGCGTCGCTGGCCGAGCCGATCGACCTCGTATCGGCCTCCGAGCAGATCAAGATCCTGCAGCAGATCGCGACCCGCGGCGGCGGAGGCTACTACCGCGGGGGCTTCGGCCGCGTGCTCGACGACATCGCCGGCGCCATCCGCGTTAGCGGCGGCGAGATCCGCACGGGCGTGCGCGTCGAGCGCATCGAGGTCTCCGAGGGGCGCGTTACGGGCGTCTCCACCTCGGATGGAGTCTTCCGCGCCCCGCTCGTGATCAGCGACGCCGGCATCCAGCCCACGGTGCTCAAGCTCGTGGGCGAGAAGCACTTCGAGCCGGAGTACGTCGAGAGGGTGCGGAGCCTGGTTCCGGGCTGGGGCTGGGCCAGCGTGCGCTACTTCCTCGACCGCCGCGTCCTGCGCGAGCGCATGTACATGATCTTCTCCGACGAGAGCTGGTGGAACCTCGATCGCGCCCGGCGCGTGTCTGCGGGCGAGGTCCCCGACGAGGTGATCGTCTTCGCCACCGTGCCCTCCAACTTCGATCCCAGCATGGCGCCGCCGGGCAAGCAGTGCATCGTCGCCGGTACGATCTGCTCGCCCGATCCCGACGCGCGCGAGATTACGACCCTGTATGCCAAGGTCGACGAGATGATCCGCAAGCTCTTCCCCGAGGCCTGGGATGCCATCGAGCGTCGCGAGTGCGACGGCCCGGCCGAGGTCTCGGCCCATACCCGCGACCGCGTGCTCCCGAGGCAGGGAGGCGAGTGCGTGGGAATCGGCCAGATCGTGGGCCAGTGCGGCACGCGCAAGCCCTCCGCCCGCACGGGTGTCGAGGGGCTCTTCCTCGCCGGCTGCGATGCCGGCAGCGGCGGGATGGGCACGCACCAGGCCACCGACTCTGGTATTCGCGTGGCGCGCATGGTGCTGGACGCCCACCGGCGCCTCGCTGCGCCCCAGTAGGAGGAGAAGAACGTGCCCGCTCCCCGTCGAGATCTCGAGCAGACCCGAAAGCAAGTCCTCGCGTGGCTGCCGGCGCGCCTGCCCGGCGCCACGGAGATCGACGTCTCCGAGCTGACGGGGCCCGGTGCAACCGGCTTCTCCAGCGACACGCTGATGTTCGATCTGCGCTGGAAGGAGGGAGGCCGGGAGCAGCGCCGCGAGCTGGTGCTCCGCATCGAGCCCGCGGGCGTCGGCATCTTTCCCGAC
>CAYOIG010000137.1:0-2397 GCA_964403915.1 uncultured Myxococcaceae bacterium | reverse complement strand
ATGCGCACCGTCCAGACGCCGCCGCCCGCTCCGGTCAGGCGGATCTCGAAGACGAGCGAGACGCCGCGTGCGCGCTCGTCGCGCAGCAGGAACGGGAGCGACTCGAGGATCGACTGCGCCGATGTTTCCGTGAACTGCCGGGGCGTGGCGCCCTCCTCGCCCATGGCGTGCTGCACCCACCAGCGCGCCGTCGCGGCGATGATCGGCTCGAGGGTTCGTCCGCGCGCCGTGAGCGCGTACAGCGAGCGCGATCCTTCGGCGACCGGTGTCACGAAGCCGGCGCCGACCAGCTCGCGCAGCCGTCCCGAGAGCACGCGAGGGGCAATGCCCGTTCGCACGCGCAGCTCCTGGAAGCCGCGCGGCGCACCGAGCAGGTGCCGGACCAGGACGAGGGTCCAGCGGTCCCCGATGCGGTCGAGGGCGCGGGCCAGCGGATCGAAGACCTCCCCCGGCCGCGGGATCGGCGGCGCCCCGCCCTCCTCCCGCGACGGAGGCGGGCGCAGGGAGGTTCCCAGGGAGGATCCAGCGGTCATCTTGCCGGCTACCTGCTCGCCCATTGACGAAGTATCCTACTAATACTTTCATCATAGTCAACGGGCCATCGATGGCCCGCCGCAAGGGCGCCGCCGCGCCCCTCGCCGCCGGTTCGGGTGTATCCTCCGTGGACGTTCCGCGGCGGCCGCCCCGGAAGCAGCCCAGGAGGACCCCCATGGCTCGTGAAGCCGTCATCGTCGACAGCGTCCGCACCGCACTGACCAAGGCCCATCGCGGCTCGTTCAACCTGACCCCGCCCGTCGATCAGCTCGCCCACACCTTCCGCGCGCTCCTCGAGCGCAGCCCGAAGCTCGACCCCGAGGAGATCGCCGACGTCATCACCGGCTGCGGCATGCCCGAGGGCTGCCAGGGCATGAACACGTCGCGCATCGCGGCCATGGCGGCGGGGCTGCCCGTCACCGTCGCGGCCACCACCGTGAATCGCTTCTGCTCGTCCGGCTCACAGGCCATCATGATGGCCGCGCACGCCATCCTGCACGAAGGCGCGGACGTCGCGATCGGCGCCGGCGTCGAGACCATCACGATGATGCAGGACGGCTCGCAGAACGTTCACCGCATCGTGAACGAGGCGGCGAAGAATCGCTTCCCGGGCCTCTACTTCCCGATGGGCATCACGGCCGAGGTCGTGGCCGAGCGCTACAAGGTCTCGCGCGAGGACCAGGACCGCTACGCGCTGCAGAGCCAGCAGCGCTACGCGAAGGCGCAGCAGGCCGGCTGGATCGCGGAAGAGATGGCGCCCATGAAGGTGAAGCGCAAGGTCGAGAAGAAGGGCGAGGCTCCCTACGAGGAGGACTTCGTCGCCGATCGCGACGAGTGCAACCGCCCCGACACCACGCTCGAGGGCCTCGCGAAGCTCCAGCCGGCATTCAAGAAGGAGGGGGGCACCGTCACGGCGGGCAACGCCTCGCAGCTCTCCGACGGCGCCTCGGCGACGCTCGTGATGTCCTCGGAGCGGGCGAAGCAGCTCGGCCTCGCGCCGCTCGGCATCTACCGCGGCACGGCGGTGGCGGGCTGCCAGCCCGACGAGATGGGCATTGGCCCGATCTATGCCGTGCCCAAGCTGCTGAAGAAGCACGGCCTCACCATGAACGACATCGACCTCGTCGAGCTCAACGAGGCCTTCGCGTCGCAGGTGCTGCAGGTGCAGCGCGTGCTGGAGATCCCGAACGAGAAGCTGAACGTGAACGGCGGCTCGATCTCGATCGGTCATCCCTTCGGCATGACGGGCTCGCGCCTGACGGGCGTTCTACTCCGCGAGCTGAAGCGCCGGAACAAGCGCTACGGGATCGTGACGATGTGCATCGGAGGGGGGCAGGGATTGGCGTCGCTCTTCGAGCGCGCCTGATGCCGTGACCCCTGCGCGTACGCCGAAGAGCGCGTTTCGCGCACTGGCCTTCGCCGTGTCGATCGCGGCGGCGGGGAGCGTCCCCGCCGCCGCCGATCCCGACCCGGAGGCGTGCTCTCCGGCGTGGACGCGAGGCTACGTCGGCACCCGCTTCGATGCAGCGGCAGCCTACGACTGGGCGCGCGGGCGCGTCGTGCTCTTCGGAGGCTTCCCCACCCTCGGAGAGGGAGCCGGAGACACCTGGCTCTGGGATGGGCAGGCCTGGTCGCGCGCGGCTTTGAGCGGCCCATCGCCGCGCACCCTACACGGCATGGCGTACGACGCCGCGCGCGGCCGCGTTCTGCTCTTCGGCGGGCGTGCTGGGGGTGAGTTCCTCGGAGACACGTGGCACTGGGACGGCGTCGCCTGGACACGCGTCGCGACGGCCGGGCCCGAGGCCCGCGGCTCGCCCGAGATGGCGTACGACCTCTTCCGCGCGCGCGTCGTTCTCTTCGGGG
>CAYOIG010000136.1:0-5899 GCA_964403915.1 uncultured Myxococcaceae bacterium | reverse complement strand
CGCGCAGACGTCGCGGCGCCCTGCGCCGGCGCCCGCTGCGAGAGCGAGGGCGCACCGGGGCCTCCGGCGCTGCTCGCGCTCTGGCCCCTGCTCGCGCTTCCGCCCGTGGCCGTCGCCCTCTTCGCGGCGAACCGGATCCTCGCGCGGCACCAGACCCTGCGGCGCCCCTCGCGCGGCGCTGCGCGGGCGCCGGGGTCCACGCATCGGCATCTCCGAGATCAGGATGCCGTGTAGCGGCTCTCGCGCGCCGAGGGCCCCGCCTCACAGCGCACGCCACGACCGTTCGCTGCGAGATGGACGAGCAGATGGTGCACGTCCTCCACGGCCTCGGGCTCTCCGATCGCGTCTGCCCAGCCCTCGGCGGTGCGCAGCGCACGATCGGTCGCGATCTGGTGCATCAGCTTCTGCTGGAGAGCCAGCACTCCTGCGGCTGCCTTCTTCCCGGCTTCCACCCCCGGCTGGTGGTAGGCGTTCACGTGGACCAGCGCGCCGTAGAGGCCGACGGCGCGCTCGAAGAGCGCAATCAGGACGCCGATCGAGTAGGCGTCTGCCCTCTCGACCGAGATCAGGATCGATTCGCGGCCATTGTCGTGCAGCGCGCGGCGCGTGCCGAGAAGAAGCCCCTGCAGGTAGTCGCCCGCCAGCGTGCCCGGCTCCACCTCCACCGGCTCGCCCCCCGACTCTAGAACCTGGACGAAGACGGCGAAGAAGTTGTTGACGCCGTCGCGAAGCTGCTGGACGTAGGCGTGCTGGTCCGTCGAGCCCTTGTTGCCGTAGACCGCGATCCCCTGCTCGACCTTCTTCCCGTCGAGATCGAGGCTCTTGCCGAGAGACTCCATCACGAGCTGCTGCAGATAGCGCGACAGCAGCAGCAAGCGATCCTTGTAGGGCAGGATCACCATGTCCTTGCGGCCTGCACCGCCCGTGCCCCAGTACCAGGCGCCGGCCAGCAGGGCCGCGGGGTTGGCACGCGTCTCGCGCCGGCGTGTGAGGACGTCGCAGGCGGCTGCGCCACGCAGCAGCGCGTCGACGTCGATGCCCTGCAGCGCGGCCGGGAGAAGACCCACGGCGCTGGTCTCGCTGGTGCGCCCACCCACCCAATCCCACATCGGAAAGCGCGCAAGCCATCCCTCCCGCTCCGCCACCTGATCCAGCGCCGAGCCCTCGCCCGTGACGGCCACGGCATGGGGAGCAAACGCGAGCCCTGCGCTGCGGAAGGCCGCCTGCGCCACGAGCATGCCGTTGCGCGTCTCGGGCGTTCCGCCGGATTTCGAGATCACGAGCACGAGCGTGCTGGCGAGCCGACCGTCGAGACCGTCCAGCACCCGCTGCATGCCGTCGGGGTCGGTGTTGTCGAAGAAATGGACCTTCAGCCGATCCCGCTGCGGATGGCCCAGGGCGTCGGCCACGAACTCGGGCCCGAGCGCCGAGCCTCCGATGCCGATCGACAGCAGATCGGTGAAGCGCGGCGCGCTCGGAGGCCGGAGCGCCGCCGAATGGACATCGGCTGCGAGCGCTCGGATGCGTGCGAGCGTCGTCTCGATGGCGCCGGCAATCTCGGGAGTCGGCGCCAGATGCGGCGCGCGCAACCAGTAATGGCCCACCCGCCGCTGCTCGTCCGGATTTGCGATCGCGCCGCGCTCGAGTTCGCCCATCGCAACGTACGCCGCCTGCAAACGCGGCTCCATGCGCTCCCAGTAGCCGTCGTCGAAGCCCATCCGGCTCACGTCGAGCGAGAGGCCGATCTCCCGGCACGTGCAGAGATGCTCGCAGTAGCGCTCCCAGAGCGTGCGCGCCTCAGCGGGGTCTCCCATGCCGTCACATCCTCCTGCGCGCAGGGCGCAACCCGTCCCGGCGTCTCAGTCGGGCTCGCCCACCAGCGTGACCGAGAAGCTCTGCGCCGGCGGAGCATCCTTCTCGAAGGGCCGCCGGTAGACGAGCCACAGCGGCGTCGCGCCGGGCTTCGTGATGCGGAAGCCGACGTGGACGAGCCCGCCCTGCCCGAGCGCCGGCCCGCTCGGCTCGAAGCGCGCCGCCCCCACCGTCTCGACGCCCCCGGGATCGCCCGGAGCACGCTGCCAGATGTACCCGGTGGTCGGGCTGCCCGGAAGCGCAACGTCGATCAATGTGCCGACCGGCACGCGGACCGTGCGTCCCGCATCGGCTTGCGTGACGAGCCACGGCGGACGAGCCGGCGCGGTGGCGCAGGCCGACACGATCAGCAGGATCAGCAGCGCCGCGAGTCCGCGTGCCCGCCTCACGCGAGCGTCCGCCAGCGGTGGCCCGGCTCGAGCAGGGCCGCCGCCGCGTCGGGGCCCTCGGAGCCTGCGACATAGGGCTCGGGCTCGCCGGATTTCCAGGCCTCGAGGACCGGCTGAAGAAGCTGCCAGGCGAAATCGACCTCGTCGTAGCGAATGAAGGGCGACCGATCGCCTTCGACGGCGTCGAGCAGGAGCTGCTCGTAGGCGGCGTACTCGACGTCATCCTTCTCGAGGTACGGCGTGTGCAGCGTCACGGGCCTCGTCTCGAGCGTGAGCCCGGGCTGTTTCGCAAAGGCCACGAGATCGATCGCTTCGTTGGGCTTGATGCGGAAGATCAGCCAGTTCGGCTCGAGCGTCGCGCCATCGATCTCGCGAAACAGCATGCGCGGGGGCTCGCGGAACTGGAACGCCACTTCGGTCACGTCGGCTGCGAGTCGCTTTCCGCTCCGCAGGTAGAACGGCACGCCCCGCCAGCGCCAGTTGTCGACGTAGAGCTTGAGCGCGGCATACGTCTCGGTGATGGAGCCGGCCCGGATCCCCGGCTCTTCCCGATAGCCCGGCACCGGCGCGCCGCAACTGCGACCGCTCTGGTACTGACCCCGCACCGCGTAGCGCGCCACCTCCACCTGCGGAATGTGCCGCACGGCGCGTAATACCTCGACCTTGTGCTCGCGAAGCACGTCCGCGTCCCAGACCGGCGGGGGCTCGAGCGCTGCGAGCGTGAAGAGCTGCATCAGGTGATTCTGCAGCATGTCGCGGATCGCGCCCGCGCCATCGTAGTAGCTGACGCGGCCCTCGAGTCCGAGGGTCTCTGCCGCCGTGATCTGCACCTGCGCCACGTAGCGCGAGTTGAGCAGGGGCTCGACGAATCCGTTGGCGAGCCGGAACACGAGGATGTTCTGCGCCGTCTCCTTGCCCAGAAAATGATCGATGCGGAGCACCTGCTGCTCGCTCCAGTGCTCCGAGATGCTCGCGTCGAGGGCGCGGGCCGAGGCGAGGTCGACACCAAACGGCTTCTCGACCACGAGGCGCCGCCAGCCGCCCTCCATCCGGGCGAGGCCCGCTCCGGCGAGGCCTCGCGCGGCCTCGGCGAAGATCTTGGGCGGAAGCGCGAGGTAGAATGCGGCGCTCCCCCGGATGGCGCGTGCGAGCGGGGCCGTCCCCGTCGCAGAGAAATCGCCCGCGACGTAGGAGAGCCGCGCGGCGAAGCGCTGCCAGAGATCGTCCTGGTAGCCAGGCGCAAAGCGCTGGAGCCGCTCGCGGACATGGGCCAGAAACTCGCCGCCTCCCCATTTCTCGACGGAGAAGCCCACGATGTCGAGGGGCGGAAGGCGCCCCGTCTGCTCGAGATGGAAGAGGGCCGGCAGGAGGAGCCGCCCTGCGAGGTCGCCCGACGCGCCGCAGATCACCAGGGCCGGAGCCGTCGACATGTGCGCGCGTCCCCCCCATGCTCCGATGCCGGAGGCTCCGGACCGGATGCGCGGCGGAAGGATAACCCCGAAGCGTGCCGAAAACAGAGAAATCCGCGCTCCCGAGCCGGACGCTTGCAAGCGGGCCGGGAATCGGCTGGACTGTCGGCATCAGCAAGGAGGAACGGTGTCGACGAAGCCCAGTGTGGTGATCAGCTTCAAGGACATCCCCGTGAACGACAGCGTGCGCGAAGCCCTGGAGAGCGGCTGCCAGCGACTTGCCGGCGAATTCCCCGAGACCACCCGCTTCGAGCTCACGCTCGCTCCGGACGGCGGGGGGCACACCGCACACGCGCACGTGACCGGCCGCAGCACCGAGGTCGCCACGCATGCCCGCGGCGTCGAGGTTGGTGAGGCAGCGGACCGGCTTCTCGACAAGCTCGAGCGCCAGCTCCGGCGCGTGCACGACAAGCACGTCTTCGCGCCGCGCCGGGATGCGCAGAAGGCGAATCCGAAGCGCAAGCAGACCTGATCCGCACGGCGCGCAGGCGCGCCGGCAGAGGCCTTCGGCTGGCGCTCAGCCGAGCAGAAGGTGCAGCTTGAGGCCCAGCAGCAGGCTCCCCGAAACCCGGAGCCGGCGCCGCAGCAGCGCCTCGGGCGCCGAGATCTCGCCCCGGTTGAGGGCGCGCCAGGTCACGACGTCGACACTGACGCGCAGGTCGGCGCGCTCCGCTCCGCCGGCCGCGCCCCGGACCACTCCTTCCGAGATGTGCACCGTGAACAGGCCCCCCTCGTCGCCCGTGAGCTCGAACTCGATCACGGCCTGGGTCTCCGCGAGGCGCGAGCGCCGGCCGTCGTCCTCGCCCACGGCCTCGGCGAGCCAGCGAGTGAAGAAGTCGAGCGGCGCGATGTCGTCCGGCGGCCGTGCGCGATCGCTCACGCGCCGGCCCCTGCCCGGGCTCCCCGCAGCGCAGCACCGGTGCGAGAGGCTGCACAGGCGGCCACCGCCTCGGGCGGCCCTGCGGCGACCACGCGGCCACCGGAGGGTCCGCCCTCCGGACCCAGGTCGATGACGAAGTCCGCTCGCCGGATCAGGTCGAGGTTGTGCTCTACGACGAGCACGCTGGAGCCGGCCTCGATCAGCTCATCGAGGCAGCCGATCAGCACCTCGACATCGGCGGCGTGGAGGCCGGTCGTCGGCTCGTCGAGCACGTAGAGGGCGCCCGCCTTCCCTTCGCCGAGAGCGAGCGCCAGCCGCAGCCGCTGCCCTTCACCTCCGGAGAGGGTCGAGAGCGGCTGGCCGAGCGTGAGGTAGCCGAGCCCGACGCGCAGCAGCGGCCTCAGCCTCTCGGTGACCGCGCGGTCGGCTGCGAAGACCTGCGCCGCTTCGGCCAGCGTGAGCGCCAGCACGTCCACGATCGTACGGCCGCCGAGCCGTATGCCGAGCGCCTCGGTGCGGTAGCGCTTCCCGTCGCACGCGGCACAGGGAACGAACACGTCGTCGAGGAACTGCATGTCCACGACCACCTCTCCGGCTCCCTCGCAAGCCTCGCAGCGCCCGCCCGCAACGTTGAACGAGAACCAGCCGGGCCCGACGCCCAGCGCCTTCGCTTCGCGCGTCGCGGCGAACGCCCGCCGGATGCCCTCGAACGCCTTCGACACGGTAGCCGGGTTCGAACGCGAGCTTCGGGCCGGGGCCGACTGCTCGACGACCACGACCTCGCTCACCGCGGCCCCACCCTCGACACGCTCGCAGGCGCCGCGGTCCGGATCTCCGCGCAGGTGACCCACCAGCACCGAACGAACCAGCGTCGACTTCCCGGCGCCCGAGACGCCCGTCACCACCACGAGCTGCCCGAGCGGAATTTCTGCGTCCACCCCTTTCAGATTGTTCGCACGGGCACCGACGACACGCAGCACGCCGCGTGCCGGACGTCGCCGCCGCGAAGCGAGCTCGAGCTCGCCGCGCAGCGCCTTCCCCGTGAGCGATTCGGGATGGCACCGGATCTCGGAGACCGTCCCTTCGGCGACCACCTCACCGCCGAGGCGCCCTGCACCGGGACCGAGATCGATGAGATGATCCGCGGCGGCGACGACGTCGAGGGCGTGCTCGACCACGACGACCGTGTTGCCACCGTCCCGGATCCGCCGCAGCACCGAGAGCAGGCGCGCCACGTCGCAGGCGTGGAGCCCGATCGAGGGCTCGTCGAGCACGTAGAGCGTGGCCGT
>CAYOIG010000135.1:0-4881 GCA_964403915.1 uncultured Myxococcaceae bacterium | reverse complement strand
GCGCGACGGGGCGCTCTCGCAGGAGCGCGAAGCCGAAGTGGAGGCGCACCTCGCGGGCTGCGCGGCGTGCCGGGCGCGCCTCGCATCGTTCGCAGCAGTCGATGAGGGCTTGCGTGGCCTGGTTTCGCGGCCGGTGGCGCCGGACCTCGAGGCGCGCCTGTTCGCGCGACTGGAGGCCGAGCGAGCAGCCGCCGCGGAGCGTGCCGCGCCGGCGGCCGGGCGGAGCGACGGCCGCGGCCTCGCTCGCGCAGCCCGGGGCGAGCGCAGCCTTCCGCGACGCCGCCCGCGCAAGGCGCTCGCGCTTGTGGCCATGCTGACGACCGTCGCCGCGGCCCTCGCCGTCTATCTCGGAGTCCTGCGCAGCCCCGGCCCGCTCGAGCCTTCGGCGGGCGTGCGGCCGCCCGGGGGCATCGCCGTGCAGGAGCGGCCGGCGTCGCAGCCCGGCTCAGCGCTCGAGGCGGCGAGCGAAGAAGAGCTCTCGGTCGCGATCGAGCTCGAGACCCTCGAAGACCTCGAGGTGATCGCGAACCTGGAGCTCCTCGAGCAGCTCGACGCACGCGGGGAGAAGGACAACGGATGAGGAGTCGCGGCTCGACGCAGCTCGCCGGCCTCGTGGCGCTCGCGCTCGTGCTCGGGCCCGGTGTGCCGCACGCGCAGACGCCGCCGCCCGGAGGGCCGCCTTCCGGATCGCAGGCGGAGCCTCCGGCTGGAGGCCGGCCCCCCGGCGGGCCCCCTCCGCCGGGAGGCGCGCCGCGTCTGCGCGAGCGCATGAAGGCGCTTCCGCCCGAGCAGCGCGAGGCGATCCGGGAGCACATGCGTGAGCTCTCTCCGGAGCAGCGGGAGGCGCTTCGCGAGCGCTTCCGTGACGCCACCCCCGAGGAGCGACGTCAGCTCCGCGAGCAGATGCTGCCGCCGCGGCCACCTGGCGAGCGCGGCCGAAGCCTCAGCCCCGAGGAGCGGCGTGCCCTGCGGGAGCGCATCGAGTCGCTGCCGCCCGACGAGCAGGCGAAGATTCGCGAGCGGCTGCAGCGCTTCCGCACGCTGCCGCCCGGCGAGCAGGATGCCGTGCGCGAGCGGATGCAGGGGCTGCGGGATCTTTCGCCCGAGCAGCGCGAGCGGCTGCAGCGAAACCGCGAGCGCTGGCAGCAGATGACGCCCGAGCAGCGCGACGCGATGCGCGAGCGCCTGCGGGCCCTGAAGCAGCTTCCGCCCGAGGAGCGTCGCAAGCAGATCGAAAAGCTCCGGCCCGACGCGGAGAAGCCGTCGGCTCAGCCATGACCGCTCCGGGCTATGCCCGGGGTGCTCGCAGCCGCCGCACGAGAGGCAGGAGACGCGCGAAGGGCGAGCTCTCGACCCAGCTTCGCAGCGCCAGCCGGCGCCGACGGGCGCGCAGCACGCGCGTGAGCCCATCTGCCAGCTCCGGAGCGCGTCCGGTGCGGAGGAGCAAGGCGAGGTTCTGCTCCAGGTAGATCGAGTCGTCGTCCGCGAGGGAATCGTCGAGATCTTGCGGGAGCCCGTTCGGAAACGTCTCGAAGCAGCGCTCGACGCCGAGCGCGCGCAGCGCGATCAGCGTTCGCACGCACTTATGGCAGCGGCCACAGTTGAAATCACCGCCCGCATTGTCCACGCAGACGCGAAGATGACGGCGTGCGAGCGGATCGTCCGCCACGAGGCGCACGATCTTCTCGGCACGAGTGGCCTCGGCGCCGTCGGCGTGCAGCGTCGTGGCCTGCGTCGACCAGAGCTCGTCCACCAGTGGATGCGAGCCCCAGTGGATGGCATCGGCGTACGAATCCGTCGAGGGAATGCGAACGTGGCCGAGACCGGCCGAGAGTGCGTGCGCCGCCGACGCGAGGCCCGCGCCGCAATACTCTCCCCAGACGAGTGGAAAGTGCGTGCGCAGGTCGGTCTCGCCGACGACGCAGGCGAGTCCGGCTTCCCGGGCGACGGCCCGGGCTCGCGCCTCCGATGCCTCCGCGCCGCGGCGCGCCGCGAGCGTGGTCTCTAGCCCGTGGAAGAAGAGCAGGTGCGTCACGGGCGGCGATTCGGCCGTCTCGCCCCGCAGGCTCCGCCGCAGCGTGTAGAACGCATCGACGCCCCCCGAGAAGAAGGCGCCGACACCGGCCGCGCAAGGGCCGGCCTCGGCGGCGCGCGCGCGGGCCGCGACCGGCACGGGCCGGTAACGCGGGAACCAGCTCGAGAAGATCGCCTGCAGCCGGGGAAGGCGGCGGAGCAGCAGGGCCGAGATCTCGGGCGCAATCTCGAGCGGCTCTCCGGCCTCCATGGCGGGCAGCAGCAGCGCGGGAACGAAGGCATCCGCCGTGGTCGCGACGAGCGCGGCATCGGCCGCATCGAACGTGAACGAGAGCTCGAATCGCGTCCCCGAGGCCTCCTCCACGTCGCCCACCAGCCGGGCCCGGCCTTGCTCGATGCAGCGCCGGACGCCGTGCAGCCTCATCTCGGCTGCTCCTTCGGCGGCGGCAGCACCGCGAGCAGCTTCGGCGCCACGGCCCGTCCCATCACCTCGACTCCCTCGCTCGTGGTGTGGACGAGGTCGGCGAAGAGGCGATCGTCCGAGGGCACGAGACGGGCGGCATCGATGACCGGCACGCCGAGTTCCCCGCCGACCCGGTGCACGCTCTCGTTGTAGGCATCGAAGTCGGCGAGGAAGCGCGCATGCGGCGGCATGCGATCGAGGACGCCCCCGCGTGCGAGGGCCGCCGTCTCGTCAAAGCGCAGCGGCGAGCGGGCCAGCGGCATGGTGACGAGCACGACCTCGGCGCCGTGAGCCCGCGCCACGGCCACGAGGCTCCGCAGATTGCGTTCGAAGATGCTGCGCCCGGCTTCGAGGTCGTAGCGCTCGAGCGCAGGCGGCTGCCCGGGCTCCCACAGGCGTGCGAGACGGCCGCGCAGGAAGACCAGCAGGCGTGAGAACACGACGTCCGACTCGTCGAGGGTGCCGGTCAGCGACTTCCGGCCGTACTTGATTCGGTAGCTCCCGTCGATGGGCTGTTCCTGGGCCCCGGCGCCGTAGACCACGAGCAGGTCGTTGATGTTGTGCATCACGAGCACGAGGTCTGGCTGGTACTGCAGCGCATCGAGCGAGAGGCGCACGAGGGAGTGCGCCGTGGTGTAGGCCGACATCGCGCCGTTGTAGATGCGCACGTCGCTCCGTCCGGCGCGGTGCAGCTCGCGCTCGACCACGAGGGGCCAGTGGATGCCCGCGTCGTTCCAGACGTCCTCGGTCGTCGAGCCGCCGAGGGCGATGATGCGCAGCTCGCCCGTAGGCTTCGGGCCGAGCGTCTCCCGCGTCCGGAAGCCCTGCGCATTGAAATAGGCGGTCTCCGGGTGGGCCTTGTTCGGGATCTGCCAGTCGATGCGCGGGCCGAAGACGAGAAAGGGACTGAGCGGGAAGGTTCGCTCGTGGTACGCCGGAAGGAAGGCGAAGAAGGGAACCCCGGCGGAGATGCGCTGATAGGAGCGCAGGCCGACCTCTGCAGCCAGGAAGGCCAGCAGGAGGCCGATGGCCAGGGCTGCCACCTGCGTCCGTCTCTGCGCTGCCACGTCTTTCTCCCGCCCGGCTCCGGGCTTCTGCAACGGGCCAGTATTCACGAAGACCGCCGCTCCCGCCGCGCGAGACTCGCGCTGCCCTGCGGCGTACCCTACGGCCGCGGGGCGGAGGAGCGGGCGTGGAGCCGGTGCGGAAGCAGGGCGCAGGAACGACGGAGACCGGTGCCGGAGGGCTCCCTCCGGGCGCTGCCGCCGGCGTGCACGCCGCGCCCGCCGCAGCGCCTCCCCGGGAGGGCGGCTTCGCCCGCGATGCGTTCGTCTACGGCCTCGGCGTCGTGATCTCGCGCCTCGTCTCGTTCCTCATGCTCCCGATCTACACGCGCTACCTGACGCCCGCCGACTACGGCGTGCTGCAGCTGTTGCAGATCACGATCGACGTCACCGCCATCGTGCTCTCCGCCGGCCTCATGACGGGCGTGATGCGTTTCTATCTGAAGGCGCACACGGAGGACGAGCGCAGCGCGGTGATCAGCACCGCCTTTCTGCTTCTGGTTGCGACGAATGCGATCGGCACGGTCGCGCTCCTGCTGGCGGCTCCTCGGGTGGCGGCCCTGGTCCTGAGCGGCAGCGCCTCGGACGGGCCGACCCTCGTGCGCATCGTCGCCTTGACGTTCAGTCTCGAATCGTTCGTCACGGTCCCCCTGCTGCTGCTGCAAGTGCTGCGCAAGCCGGTCGGCTACACGGTCGCGAGTCTCTCGAAGCTCGCACTCCAGCTCGCGCTCAACATCCTGCTCGTGGTCTTCCTCGGCTGGGGAGCAGAGGGCGTGCTCGTCGGAACGCTTGTCGCGACGGCGGCGCTCGGGAGCGTCCTCACGCCCTGGATGCTGCGCCAGACCGGCCTGCGCTTCAGCCGACCCGCGATGCGCGACCTTCGGCGCTTCGGCGTTCCCTACCAGATCGCGACGGCGGGGACCTTCCTCCTCACCTTCGGCGACCGCTTCTTCCTCGAGGCGTCGCATGGCCTCGCAGCCGTCGGGCTCTACGGGCTCGCCTACCAGTTCGGCTTCCTGCTCTCGGGCCTCGGTGCGCAGCCCTTCTTCCGCGCCTGGAGCCCGCAGCGTCTCGGGCTCTCGACGGAGCCCCGTGCGCTGCGGGATGCCGCCTACGCGCGGAGCTTTCTCCATCTCAACCTCATCCAGGTCACGCTGGCCGTCGGCCTCGCGCTCTTCATCCGCCCGGTGCTGGGCCTCATGTCGGCGCCGGATTTTCATGCGGCGGCATCGTTCGTGCCGGTGATCCTCGCTGCATTCGTGCTGCAGGCCTGGACGGATGCGGTGGCGCTCGGCATCGAGGTCTCGGAGCAGACGCGCT
>CAYOIG010000134.1:0-1570 GCA_964403915.1 uncultured Myxococcaceae bacterium | reverse complement strand
CCGGATCGGTGCGGAGCACGACCGGTGTCCGCGGCAGGGCATCGACGTCGGGGATCTTCCACGGCTCCGAGCTGTTGGCGAGATAGGCGTCCGAGAGCAGCACCACCGGCGTCATGTACTTGACGGCGATCTGGAAGGCGTCGAGCACGGCGTGGAAGCAGTCGCCCGGGGTCGAGGCGGCGATCACCGGCAGCGGGCTGTCGGAGTTGCGGCCGAAGAGAGACAGCAGAAGGTCTCCCTGCTCGACCTTGGTGGGCATGCCGGTGGACGGGCCGGCACGCTGGACGTCGATGATCACGAGCGGCAGCTCGGTCATGACTGCGAGGTTCACGGCCTCCTGCTTGAGCACCATGCCGGGCCCGCTCGTGGTGCACAGGGCGAGCTGGCCGGCGTAGGCAGCGCCGATGGCGGCCCCGGCGGCGGCGATCTCGTCCTCGGCCTGGAACGTCTTCACGCCGAAGTGCCGGAAGCGCGTCAGCTCGTGCAGCACGTCGCTGGCGGGCGTGATGGGGTAGGCGCCGAGGAAGACGGGGCGGCCCAGCTGGACGCCGGCGGCGACGATGCCCCAGGCCAGCGCCTGGTTGCCCGTCACGTTCCGGTAGCGGCCGGGCTCGATCTTGGCGCCCGGAACGACATACGAAACCGAGAAGAGCTCGGTGGTCTCGCCGAAGTGGTAGCCCGCGAGAAGCACCCGCCGGTTGGCCTCTTGGGTCTCACCCTTGAAGTGATTCTTGATCCACTGCAGGGTCGCGTCCAGCGGCCGCCCGTAGAGCCAGAACATGAGCCCGAGGGCGAAGAAGTTCTTGGACCGGTCGGCTTCGCGCTGGGTAATCGAGGCGAGATCCTTCACGGCCTCGCGGTTGAGTCGCGTCATCGGGATCTCGACGAGCGTGAACTGGTCGCGCAGGGCGAGCAGCGGATCCGTCTCGTAGCCGGCGAGCTTGAGATTCCTGTCCGTGAAAGCATCGCTGTTCACGATCAGCAAGCCCTGCGGACGCAGGTCGGCGACGTTCGCTCGGAGCGCGGCCGGGTTCATCGCCACGAGCACGTCCGGCGCGTCCGCGGGCGTCCGGATGTCGCGCGAGGCGAAGTGGATCTGGAAGCCGGAGACGCCGGCGATCGAGCCGGCCGGCGCCCGGATCTCGGCCGGATAGTCGGGGAAGGTGGAGAGGTCGTTCCCGGCCAGCGCCGTCGCCTCGGTGAACTTCGTTCCCGTGAGCTGCATGCCGTCGCCGGAATCGCCGGCGAAGCGGATGGCCACGTGCTGGAGCTCCTCGACCCGCTTGGTGGACAAAGGCCTTTCTCCCGGAGGGCGCTGCGGGGCGGATTCTATCCTTCCTCCCGATGGGCGAAAGGCCCGCTGGCGCCGGGCGGCGCCGCTCCGCCGCGATGCCGCGCGAAGCCCTTCGCATCCGGCGGCTTCGGGTCATGGCTGCGCCCGCACGCGGCTCAAGCCCGTGCGCAAGTTCGCCGAAGACGGGTCATGTTCTTCTCTCGCCGTCGCCCGTTCGCCGTGCGCGAGGAGCAGCTCCGCAGCCTGCGCCTCGCCCTCAACACGCCGGATCTCGCA
>CAYOIG010000133.1:0-1907 GCA_964403915.1 uncultured Myxococcaceae bacterium | reverse complement strand
CGTGCGCGCGAATACGATGCAGGCATCGGCCCTCCCGGCGAAGGTGATCGATGCTTTCTCTCCGCGTACCCCCCAGTGGTCGCGGTCGCGGCGCGCGCTCGTCGAGAGCGCGGCGGCGTCGGATCCGACGCCGGGCTCGGTGAGCCCGAAGGCGATGATCCGCTCGCCCGCGGCGAGTGCGGGGAGCCACGTCTCTTGCACGGAAGCCGTCCCCGAGGCGGCGAGCAGATCGCCCGCGATCAGCGCGAGCTGCAGGAACAGCGTCACGTTGTGGTCGCCGCGTGCGAGCTCCTCCGCCGCGATCCCCGCCATCGTGTAGGTCGCTTCGAGGCCTCCATGCCGCGCGGGTACGCGCATGCCGGTGATCCCGAGGCCGGCGAGCTCCTGTAGGCGCTCGCGCGGATAGGGCACACCGCGATCCCAGACGGCGTACTCGGGAAGCAGTCGCTCGCGTGCGAAGCGCCGCAGCGTCTCGGCGAGGAGCTGCTCCTGCTCGGAGAACTCGAGCCGCACGTCACCGCCCCCTGAAGATCGGAGCACGTCGCGCGAGGAACGCCTCCATGCCCTCGCGCCGGTCCGCCGTGCCGAACAGGGACGCGACCGCCAGGCGCTCCGCTTCGAACCCGGTGCGCGGGTCCGCCTCGACGGCGATGCGCGCGAGCCGCTTGGCGGCACGGAGCGCGAGCGAGGGCAGCGCAGCCAGGCGCCGCGCAAGCGCGAGCGCGTCGTCCAGCACCTGCTCGCGCGGGACGACGGCGTTGACGAGCCCGAGTCGAAGCGCCGCCTCGCTGCCGAGCGCCCCGCCGAGGAAGAGCAGCTCCTTCGCCACCGCCGTGGGGAGCAAGCGGGGCAGGCGCTGCGTGCCTCCGGCGCCCGGGAGGACGCCGAGCTTGATCTCGGGCAGCGCCAGCGTCGCGTCGCTCGCGCCGATGCGAAGATCGCACGCCAGCGCGAGCTCGAGTCCCCCGCCGTGCGCGAGGCCGTTCAGCGCAGCGACGGTCGGCAGCGGCAGATCCTCGATCGCCTCGAAGGTCGTCTGGATGGCCTCGATGAAGCGCACGAAGTCTTCCGTACCGGAGAGCGCGGCCAGCTCGGCGATGTCTGCGCCCGCCGAGAACGCACGACCTGACCCCGTGACGACGAGCGCCCGGAGGCTCGCGTCCTCGCGCACGCGCTCGAGCACGGCTCGCAGCTCCGCCACCATCCGGGCGTCGAGCGCGTTCAGCTTCTCGGGACGCGCCAGTCGGACCAGACCCACGCCGTCCGCGGCCTCGTAGTGCAGTGCCTCGTACGCTCCGGTCAAGACGCCTCGCTCTCTCCGAGCGCGGCGCGGAGCTGCGTGTGGAAGTGCTGCAGCGCCGGCTCGTTGCGGCCGAACACGACGCGATCCTGTGCGCCCGCAGCGAAGCCCGTCTGCATCTGGCGCGCGACGCGGAAGTCCTCGCGCTCGACCGTGTCCATCAACACGGCCCAGTTCTTGTCCCAGTGCTCCCGGCGCAGCTCGGCGAGCTGTGCAGAGGGCGCGAGCAGGCTGACACGCGCCGCGCAGCGGCCGGGGTCGCGCGCTTCGGGGAAGACGGTCCACAGCTCGAAGTGGTCACCCTGCCAGACGAGCACCGAGTTGGGAAAGAGCTGGTAGACGATCGCGACGTGGCGGAGCAGGTCGATCTCCGCGGGGTTCGCGTCGAGCAGCCGGCTGAAGCTCTTGCGAGCCGCGACCATGCGGCCGTGGCAGCCGACGGCGGCGAACGGCGCGGGTCGGCCGTGGATCAGCGCTCCGGCGGTGGTCGGGTGGAGCACCGGCAGGTGATACGCCTCGAGGAAGCCGTCGACGACGAGCTTCCAGTTGAGGCGGTCCCGCAACCAGACGCTGCGCTCCTCGACGTAGGCGTCGAGGCCGAAGCCCG
>CAYOIG010000132.1:0-7210 GCA_964403915.1 uncultured Myxococcaceae bacterium | reverse complement strand
GCGTGCAAGGAAGGCGAGACGGTGCTTGATCCTTTCATGGGGGTCGGCACCACCCTCGTCGCCGCCAAGAACCTTGGTCGCAAGGCCATCGGCATCGAGATCGAGGAGCGCTACTGCGAGATTGCCGCGAGGCGTCTCGGGCCGGGCGTCCTGCGCGGCGAGCCACCGGCCCAGCCGGCGCCGGAGCAGATCGAGATGCTGCGCGACGACGAGTCCGCATCGTGACCACATGGCACGTCGTCTGCGCATGGTGCGGCGCCTGGCAGTCGAGCGAGGTGCGCGAGGGCTCCGAGTCCGAGGCGACGTCGCACACGATCTGCCCCGAGTGTCTGCTCGCGCGGTACGCCGCGCAGGAGGAGCCGTGCTGACGTCGGATGAGATCCGCGCAATCGAGGCGAGCGAGCCCGTCACGATCCGCTTCGAGGATCGCGATGAGCGTCGCGCGAGAGTCGAGAGGCCTGCGTCGGGGACGCCGGCCCCGAGGACCGAGGGGGTCGCGAGCGGCAAGGCGCCGACGCGCGAAGAAGGTCCTCGGGGTCGGCTCTGCATCGTCTCGCCGCCTCCGCGCGCACCGTGGTGGCGCGTCGAGCGCGCGTACCGACGCCGCGGAATCGATCCGTTGCGCGCCGAGATCGGGATTGGCGAGCGGTGGCTCCGGCGCTCCATGGCGCTCTCCGCGCTCTACCTCGCGGCGCACCTCGTCGCCGCGTGGCTCCGGTGATGAATCTTCGCGCCCGGGAGGTCCGGACCGCGTAGATACGCTGCGCTTTTCTTGGAGTGAGGGGCGCAGCGTGGCAACAGGAAGAAACAGAAGCTCGGCAGCCCGGCTCCGGCCCCCACGCCGGAGTCGGGTCACCGACCCGAGGAGCGTGTATGTCCGATGCGCTGGTGCACCGGCCTACGGCGACGGTGCAGGAATCGAGCGGTGAGTGGACGCGTGAGCGGGTCGAGCTGCTCAAGCGAACGATCTGCCGCGACGCAACCGACGACGAGTTTGCGCTTTTTCTCCAGATCGCGCGCCGCACGCAGCTCGATCCCTTCGCGCGGCAGATCTACGCCATCAAGCGATGGGATGCGGCTGCGCAGCGGGAAGTCATGCAGCCTCAGACGAGCATCGACGGATTCCGCCTGATCGCGCAGCGATCAGGAGAGTACGAGGGCCAGGTGGGGCCGCTTTGGTGCGGGAGCGACGGCGTGTGGCTCGACGTCTGGATTGCCGACGCGCACCCCGCTGCCGCGAAGGTGGGGGTCTGGCGTCGCGGC
Source organism: uncultured Myxococcaceae bacterium (assembly GCA_964403915.1). Classification (GTDB taxonomy): domain Bacteria; phylum Myxococcota_A; class UBA9160; order UBA9160; family UBA9160; genus MYXO. The sequence continues at coordinate 5,947 of CAYOIG010000132.1, read as the reverse complement.
TTCCGCGAGCCGACGTGGGGTGTCGCCAACCTCGCGAGCTACGTCCAGCGCAAGAAGGACGGCGGATACACGAGGTCGTGGAACCAGATGCCGGACGTCATGATCGCGAAGTGCGCCGAGGCGCTGGCGCTGCGGAAGGCGTTCCCGCAGGAGCTGTCCGGCCTCTACACGGTCGACGAGATGGGGCAGGCGGAGATCGCCACCGAGTCCGATGCGCCGATCGTCGTGCGCGACGTGACGCCGCCGCGCGAGCAGATCGAGGCGCCCAGACGAGCTCCGCGTGACCAAGACGACGTGATCACGGAGAAGCAGGGCAAGCGCCTGTGGGCGCTCGCCGCGAAGCGCGCCGAAGCGCTGCCGGGAATCGATCGCACCGACATCGTTCGCGACGTGCTCATGACCCGCGGCATCGAGCACACGCGCGAGATCCCGCGCGACGCCTACGAGCGGATCTGCGAGGACGTGCAGACGTGGGCACCTCCGACCGATCCGCGCGAGGATCTGCCGCAGGATGCTCCCGGCGTCGAGGAGCCGTTCTAATGCCGGGGCTCGCGCTGTGGGAGTTCGGCGCGCAGATCGAGGCGTTGCTCAACGCCTCGGTCGATCGCGAGACCGGCGAGGTCAACGCCGAGGCCCTCGCCGAGATCGAGGCGCTCGAAGGCGAGCGCGACGCGAAGGCGCTCGCTATCGCAGCCTACGCGCACGGGCAGGGCGTGGAGGCTGACGCCGTGCGCGCGCAGGCGAAGCGTCTCGCCGAGCGTGCGGCGCGGCACGAGCGCCATGCCGAGCGGCTCGTCGAGTACCTGCAATCGCATCTGCCGGACGGGACGACACTGCGGGATCCGCGCGTGGAGATCCTCTGGCGGACTTCGACGGCGGTCGAGGTGGACGTGGATCCCACGGAGCTGCCCGAGGATTATGTTCGCATCCGCTGCGAGGCGGATAAGCCGGCGCTCAAGGCGGCGCTCGCGGCGGGCGAACAAATCAAGGGCGTGCGCCTCGTGAAACGTCGCACGCTGGTGATCCGATGAGGCAGGGCGTGCTCGACTTCGCGCCGCGCGCTCGCACGGGAGATCCGCTCTCGTCGCACGCAGCGGCGGATGCGCTGGAGCGCAGCGGCCGCGCGTGGCGGCAGCTCGATCGCGTGGTCGATGCCGTGCGCACGACGCCGGGCCTCACGTCGGGCGAGCTGGCCGCGCGGCATGGGCTCGACAGATACATGGTCGCGCGGCGGCTGCCTGAGGCTGCGCGCGTGGGGCTCATCACGCGTCGAGAGATCGGCGCGCAGGAGGTGACGTGGTGGCCCGCGTAGAGTGTCGCGCGTAGTGTGGCTGCACATTCCCTCAGAGTGCTCTCCGTGTGCAGCGGCATCGGAGGGCTCGACCTCGCTCTCAGACGCGCAGTACGAGGCGCTCGCACGGTTTGCTACGTCGAGAGGGAGGCGTATGCAGCCGCCGTACTGGCGCGCGCGATGGCGCAAGAGTGGCTGGACCCGGCACCTATCTGGACCGATCTCGCCCGGTTCCCGGTCAATCTGCTGCATCGACGAATCGATCTCGTCATGGGCGGAATCCCTTGTCAGCCGCACTCCGTCGCCGGCAGCCGCCGCGGAATGTCCGACGAGCGCAACCTCTGGCCCGACTTTTGGCGCATCACACGCCAGATCGGAGCCGACGCACTCCTCCTCGAGAACGTCCGGGGATTTCTTCGGAGCGGCCTCCCTGTCGTGCTGGAAGAGGTTTCCGCCGCGGGGTGGGATGCGGAATGGACGTGCCTTCGAGCGTCGGACGTTGGCGCTCCGCACCAGCGCGCGCGCGTGTTCCTCCTCGCATGGCGCGCAGGGTCAGCTCTATCCGACGCCCTCGGCGACGCCCTACGGGACGAGCCAGAACGAGGGGCGCGTGCCGCACGATCGGCCGAGCCGTGGCACGCCGAGCCTCGAGACGTGGGCGAAGGGATGGCCGACGCCGACGGCGCAGGATGCCTCGAGCTCAGGCTCGAGGAACGCGCCGGGCTCGCGCGCACACAAGGGAGTGTCGCTCTCGGACATGGTGACGACGGGTGGCTCGGCTGGCCGCCGGGGCCTGACGACGCCGAGGGATGGCGCCGCTACCTCGCAGCGGGCGGCCCTCAGCCCGCGCTTCGTCGAGGCGCTGATGGGCTTCGCGGACGGGTGGACCGACTGCGCGGACTCGGCAACGCGGTCGTGCCCGCGCAAGGCGAGCGCGCAATCCGCGAGCTCGTGAGGAGGATGCGATGACGGATACCAGCATTCTCGACGACGTGTGGGAGAGGCTGCGCCAAGCCGCCATCAGTCGCGGTCGCGTCACGATCAGCACCCTCGAGGCGCAGGCGCTCCTCAACGAGCTGGCGCGGCTGCGCTGCAAGGTGCGCGCGGTCGCAGACTGGCTCCGCTACCACGCGCACAGCGAGGGTGGCTTCGTCGCGGAGCTGCTCGACCACGCGCCCTACGATGGGCCGTCATCCGTGCCGGTCACGGACGGCCCGACGCTCGTCGAGATCGCCGCGGAGCGAGACGCTCTACGCAGTCGTGTCGCCGAGATAGAGCGCGAGCACGACGCCCTGCGCATCACTCCCGAGGCGATCCGATGACGCCGTGTTGCCGCGATTGCGGTGCCGGGCTCGCGTGGCACGGATCGGTGGACGGTTACTACTCGTGTCCCACGTGCGAGGGGCGAGATGCGCGCGATCGCTGCGAGCGGCTCGCGGCGCTGTACTTCGAGCCGGAAGAGGCCGAGGCGCTGCTCGAATGGGCGTTCGACTCGCTGCGCACCTGGCACGACGTCGAGAGCGCGTTCGAGGACCCGCAATCCCGAGCGGATCTCCTGTCCGCATGGCAGATGGAGGTCGGATGACACGCGACGAGCTAATCGATGCGCTGGTGGTGATACGCGATTGCGACGAAGTAATGAAGTGGGTCCGCAATACACCCGGAGACCCTGCCGAGCTATGGCAATCGAGCGAGTGCGCAGGCCACCTATTGTGGCTCGCCATCCATGCAGGAGTGGATCGTCAGTCCGTTTCCCTTGCTTTGTGCGATTGTGTACGCATCGTGTTGCCCTTCGCAAAGAGCGATACACCGCGACACACAATCGAAATCATCGAAGAATGGACACGCGGCGCCGCGACGTCGGCGCAAGTGCTCGCCGCCGCCGAAGCCGCCGAAGCCGCCGCCGAAGCCGCCGAAGCCGCCGCCGAAGCCGCCGACGCCGCCGCCTACGCCGACGCCGCCGCCGCCGCCGCCGCCTACGCCGTCGCCACCGCCGCCTACGAAGCCTCCGCCGTCGCCACCGCCGCCTACGAAGCCTCCGCCGTCGCCACCGCCGCCTACGTCGCCGCCGCCGTCGCCACATTCGACGCCAGACACTCAACGCAACGCTGCTGCGCGGATCTCATTCGCGCTCGCATTCCGTGGGCAACGGTCGAGGCAGCATTGATCCGCGCGAGGGTTACGCCGTGACGCCCGTAAACGCCGCCTGCGTCGCCCTAGCTGCCATGCTGACACTACTGCTATTCGATCTTCGCAAGGAAATGCCGACACTTGCGCGTGGCATCATCATCGGCACAGTCGGCGCCCTCATCTTCGGGGGGCTCATGTGATGACCGACGAACGTAACCAAGGAGGACCGACAGCGATGACGTGGCCCGAAGCCGCCGTGCGAATCTCCCTGTACGTCTGGAGGTGCGCACAGTGAGCAGCCTCGCACCCTGTCCCGTCTGCGGCCGCTGCTCCGACGGCAACAACGACTACGTCGCCAGGAGTCCGCGCGAGTCCGAGAAGGTCTACTACCACAAGACGTGCTCCTGTGGTTGGCGAGGACCTGAGGCGACGACGCTCGATGCGGCGCGCGCCGCGTGGAACCGCCGCACCCCCGCGCTTCGCTGGCGACGCGAACCGCCGGACGTGCCGGGATGGTGGTGGGTGCGGGAAAGTCAACGTCCCTCGGCGCGAATCAGGCATTGCGCCGAGGGGGACTGCGAGTGGTTCAGGACGCGCCTCGCGGGCACTCCGGGCGAAGAACGGTTCGAGTGGGCCGGCCCGATCGCGGAGCCGGAGGAGATGCGCGCGTGAGCGGCGCAGACCTGCGCGGCGCAATCAGCGCGGCGAATGCATGGGTCAACGAGAGCGGCTGCGACTGCGTGGCGTGCATCGTGCGCGCAGCCTTCCAGTACTGCGCCCCGGCGCTCCGCTGGCGACGCGAACCGCCGGACGTGCCGGGGTGGTGGTGGCATCGACGCCTCGGCGCCAGCGCTGATCTCGTCCACTGCGACGCGGCGAGCGTCGAGTGGCACGCCAGTCGCGCGGTGCCGCGCGAGGGCGCGGAGTGGGCCGGCCCGATCGCGGAGCCGGAGGAGGGTGAGCAGTGACCCTCCACCTCTACTCCGCTCCGTCCCAGCCTGCGACACGGTTCCGCGTCGAGCTGTGGCCGCGCCGGGCGAAGTGGTTCCGCTGCTCGCCCCACAAGCTCTGGTGGGTTCCGTGCTGCCGGCAACGCCGCCGTGCGCGCAACGTGCGGGTCGCCGTCTACAACGACGAGCTGCACGCATCGTGCAAGCCGGGGAAAGGGTGCAAGAGGGGGAGGACGAGATGAGGCCGGAGCTAGAGCGCGTGCTGATGGAGCCGATGCATTACCACTTTTTCCTAGACCTTGGACATCCTATCAGGAAGATCGCGTTCTACGATCGTGCATCCAGCCCGCATCAGCAACGCACTCCTATACGCTCTGCGACGTGCGACTATGCGGAAGCGTCGGCGAAAGAGCATGGCTGGGAGCTAGCGCGCTCCTTCGACGAGCGGAACCAAGGCGTGTGCTTTCTGGATGTTCAATCGCGATGCTCTGCGATTCGCCCGCAGTTTGAGCGCGCCACGCTGCTTCCTGATGTGGACGCAATCGCAGTGTGGTTCTCCGACAGGCTTGGCGCTCATCCATCATTAGGGAGCGTGCTCGGAATCGCGCGATGCCGCGGGAAAAGCGTCATCAGCTTTGATGCGGCATCTCTCCGGCTTTCGACTCTTCTTTCGTTCGCGATCGCAAGCGAATCTGCGCGGCTCCCCAAGGAGTTGGGAGGCGAATGAGCGGCGAATGCTCCGGGACCTTGGGAGGCTAGCCCGACGAGCGCGCTAACTTCCATGCCCACGATCGCCCTGCGACGTGGTATCGAGTGGCGCGTGGCCGGCCGGCTCGGGCGCGTCGATCTCTCGCGCGGTCGCCCGCGGATCTACATCGCGGGCCGATACCTGTACTCCGACCGCGGGATGCCGTTCGAGAGCCGCGAGCACGCCGAGGCGATCCTCGCCGGCATTCGCCACGCGCTGACCAAGCACCCGGTCTCCGTCGTGCTCTCGCGCTATCTCCCGGTCTCGTCCGAGGCGTTCTCCGTCGTGCGCTGGCTCTCGCGGTGGCTCGAGCACTTCGAGGCGCTGGTGGCCGAGGGGCAGCGCAGCCCGGGCACGCTGCGCGAGTACCGACGCTACGCGCGCGAGAGCGGGCCGTTCGGTGCGATGCGCGCGCTGTCGCTGTACGAGATCACGTACGACCGCCTCGACGAGTGGCGCGCGTCACTGCTCGCGACGACGAAGCAGCGCGGTGGCGGCACGCTATCGCCGAAGCAGGTGCGCCACGTGCTCTCGGCATTCCGCGCGTTCATGCGCTGGTGTCGGCGGCGAGTGCCTGACCTCGTGGTGCCCGACTTCCCGTCGGTCTGCGTGCCGCAGCACGCGTACACGAAGGTCTCGGCGAGGACAAGCGAGGCGATCCTCGCGGCGATCCCGGAGCCGCGGCGCGGCGCGTTTCTCGCCGCGTGCATGGGGATAAGGCCCGGAGAGCTGCGCGCGCTCGACGTGCGCGACTACGACGGGGAGGCGCGCGAGCTGACGATCTCGCGCGCACTCAAGACGCCGCGGGCGACGGATCGGGCGGGCCCG
>CAYOIG010000131.1:0-4764 GCA_964403915.1 uncultured Myxococcaceae bacterium | reverse complement strand
GTGAGCGACCGCGTTCCCGACGCAGTCGGTCCCGGCGACTCCGCGGTCTCGACACTGGCCGGCGTGACCGTGCACGCGCTCATCGCGGACCGCCTGCTGCGCACCGCCCGACGCGGAGACCCGATGGAGTGGATCCCCGGCCCCGCGCTGGCGTGGGCCGGGCTCCTCGCGGTCGCCGTGGCCGGCGGCTTCACCGGCATCCGGCTCCATTCACCCGGTCGTCTCGTCGCGGCGCTCGCCGCCTCCGCCGCGGTCGCTACCACTCTCGCCGTGATGGCCACGTTCGCGGCCGTCTGGCTTCCGCTGCCGACGGCGCTCCTTGTCTTCGCGACCGCATCCACGCTGAGCCTCTCCGACGTGCTGCGCCGTGAGCGGCGCGACCGCTCCATCGTGGATCGCCTCCTCACGAGCCACGTGTCGCGTCCGGTCCGCGACCGTCTCTGGGCAGAGCGCGATCTCTTCCTGCGCGACGGTCGCCTGCGTGCCCAGCAGGCCACCGTGACGGTGCTCTTTGCCGACCTCATCGGCTTCGCATCCGTCGCCGAGGAGATGGACCCCGAGGCGCTGATGCACTGGCTCGACGCCTACGTGGCCGCCCTCGCGACAGCCGTCGAGGAGCACGGCGGGGTCGTCGACGACTACTGGGGCGATGGGCTCAAGGCGAACTTCGGCGCTCCTCTCGCACGAACCACTCGAGCGGAGATCGAGCTCGATGCACGGCAAGCCGTTCGGTGTGCACTCCGCTTCGACCGTGATCTCGCCGCGCTCAACGCCCGCAGCGGCGCGCCCGAAGCGCGCATGCGCATCGGCATCCACACCGGACCGGTCGTCATCGGGAGCGTCGGCTCCGACGGGCGCCAGAAGCTCACCACCGTCGGAGATACCGTGACCGTCGCGTCGCGCCTCGAATCGATCCTGCGGGACCCTGCGCAGGACGACCTCGAGGGAGCAATCCCGGGGTTCGTGCTGCCTGCGCCGTCGACGGCCCTTCCAGGCGAGCCGCAACTCGTGCGCATTCTCGCGAGCGAGGAGACCGTCGCGTGTCTCTCCGGTGCGTTCGTCACCGAGCGGCTCGGCGAGCACCTGGTGAAGGGGCGCAGCCGCAAGGTGTCGATCTACCGCGTCCTCGGAGCCACCCGAGACGTTGGATCGTGTACACTCGACGAGAACGTCAGAGGCGCCTCATGATCCAGCGGCAGAAGTCGTGCACGACCTTCGTTGCAGCGGTCGCACTTCTGACCGCGGGCGTCCCGGCCCCCGGTGCGCGCGCCGAGCCCGCGACGTCGACGAGCGCCGAGGCCAGCGCGACTTCTCCCGCTACGCCCGACGCGACCGCCAGCCTTCCGGGCACGGAAGCCGTTCGCGCGCCGGCGGCGGCCGAGACGACGAGCCCGGAGACCGAGCGCGCCGGCGCAGACGTGTACGCGCCGCCTCCCCCCGAGCGGCGCCTGCCGGGCGGACGCATGGGCGGCTCGACGCGAGGCCCCGCGGCGTGCCCGTCCGACCTTTTGGCGCTCGTGCCCGAGAGTCACGTGGGCCTCACGGCGAGCCCGGAGCCCACGCTCTATTGGTATCTCGGCGAGGCCACGACCTGTCGCATCGACTTTGTGCTGAACGATCCCCGAGCGACCACGCCGATCGTCGAGCGCAGGCTGACCGGGCCTCACGGCGCCGGCATCCACGCGCTCGCGCTCGCCGACTTCGGCGCTTCGCTGGATCCGGGCGTCGTCTACACCTGGTTCGTGACGCTCGTCCCCGATCCGGACGCTCGATCGAAGGACGTGCTCTCGGGGGGCCAGATCGCGCGCGTCGAGGCGCCGGACGAAGGCACGGCCGCTCCTGTCGCGCTGGACGACGCGCGCTCTCTCGGGCAGCGCGGGCTGTGGTACGACGCGCTGGCCGCGCTGCAGCAGGGCCTCGTCTCCGGAGCCGCCGGCCAGGACGACCAGCGCACGGCCGCGTCTTTGCTGTTGCAGCGCCAGGGTCTCGGCATCGCGGTCACGCACGGTGGAAGCGGCGTCGACGTGGCGGCACCACCGCCCTCCGAGCCTCGCTCCGCTAGAAGAGCAGCGCACCCAGACGCACGCTGAGGCCGTAGTCCTCGAGCGTGCGATGCAGCGGGGCCTCCACGTGCTGCAGGCGGCCCGCCCACGAGACTTCTGCGAAGACGCCCGGCAGCACGAAGATGCGGAGCGCGACCCCAAGGCTTCCGAGCCAGGGCGGGCCGAGCTCGGGCAGCGACACGTTCCAGGCGTAGCCGTTGTCGAAGAAGGGAGCGAGCTGGAGCAGCGGGTTGCCGTCGCTCCGCGTGAGGATCGGAAGGCGCAGCTCGAGCGAGCTCACCAGCGCACCGTCTCGGACGAGCTGGTTGATGCGATAGCCGCGCACGCTGCTCCAGCCGCCGACGGAGAACTGCTCGATCGAGAGCAGCGGGTTGCCCGGCGTCTGCGCATCGAGGCGCGCCACGAGCTCCATGCCGAGCCAGGGCAGCCGGCGCGCATACTGCGCCTGGACGAGCCAGGAGAAGAACTCGCCGCCCGGAAGGCCGTTTCTCGACGGCGTGGCGCCGAGAACCGGCAGCCCGAAGCTCAGCATCGAGCGCGCGGCCAGCACCTGCACCGCGTCGCGCCAGAGGGCATCCTGGGTGAAGCGCAGGATGGAGAGCCGCGCCTTGCCGTTCTCGACGCCGGCCGAGAACGAGAAGGGATCGCCCAGCAGGAAGGTCCGGCTCTCGCGCAGCTCGCCGCGCAGCCCGATGGCGAGGCGCAGCCCCGGACGCTCGAGAACCGGCTGCTGGAAGCCCACTCCCGCCGTCCAGGAGAGGCTCTCGATGTCGAGCCGGTCGAAGGGGCTCTCGGTCACGACGCTGTCGCCGTAGCGCCCGTAGAGCTCGAGCCCGCCGCCGCGCGCGTTGACGGGAAACAGATAGGAGCCGCCTCCCTCGTTCACTCCGGGCGTCCACGAGTAGCCGCCCTCGAGAACGTCACCAAAGCCGGTGAGGTTCTGATGCGAGACGGTTGCACCGAGGGTCCACGTGCCCACGGTCGGCGACTGGAGCGTCCCGCCGAAGAGGTTCACATGAAAGGGGCGCGACTCCTCCGTTCGGATGCGGAGGACCGCCAAGCCGGGAGCGCTCCCGGGAAGGAGCTCGGCGTGTACCTGCGCGATGCGAGGATCCTCTCGCAGCAGGCGGATGCGCTTCTCGATCGCATTCGCGTCGAGCGGTACGTCGGCTCCCAGCATCAGGCGGTCGCGCACGTACTCTTCTCGCAGCCAGCGCAGACCCTCGACATCGATTCGCTCGAGCGCCCCCTCGACGATGCGGATCCGCACGACACCGCCGTCGGTCTCCTGGGGATCGATCACGGCCCCCGAGTTGAGGTAGCCGCGCTCCACGTAGGCGAGCGTGAGCTGGTCGCGAAGCGCGACCAGCTCCTCGCCGGTGACGGAGCGGTTTCGGTACGGCGCGGTGAGCGCGGCGATCTCGCCCGGCGAGAGCAGGCTGCTGCCTTCGACGCGGTAGTCCTGAACGAAGATCTCGCCGCTTCCGGCCGGGCCCGAAGGAGGTGGCGGAGGCGGAAGCACGAGGCCCGGGTCGCGTGGCAACAGAAGCGGCGGCAGCGGCGGGCGCTCGTCACCCGGCCGAGGGAACGGGAGCACCGTCTGCGCCGCTGCGGACCACGCGAGCCAGACCGACGCGGTGGCGGCGAAGACCCAGGCCCGGCGGCGGCGACCGATCGCCTCAGCCACCGCACGCGATGCGCCACGTGGGCGGCGCTCCAGAGGTCCCCGGCTCCACCACGAGCGCCACGCGCTCGGCCCTGGCGATCGCGTCCCCGCGGTCGGCCACGGCGACCGGGAGGAGCGCCCCCGAGGACCGTGGCACCGGCTCCGCACGCGCAACGACGAAGCTCGACGTCGCACCACGGCGCGCAGCACAGCGCTCGTGAAGCAGCGTCACCGCGTCGACGAACTCGACGGGCATGGCTTCGAGCGACTTCGTCACCTCGCGTTCCGGCGTCTCGATCCGCACGCTGCCGCTCACCCCTGACGCGCCGGCGGCAGCGCTCACGACGCTGTCCCACGAACGGATCACCACCTCGGCGATGATCCGGATCGTGCCGCCCTGCCCGCTGCCGGCCTGCGCCGTGATCCTGCTCTGGTCGAGGATCAGGCTCGCGGCCTGGGCCACGATGTTGCCGCCGCGCCCACCCGTCACGTCGGCCGCGATGCTGCTATCGCGAAGCTCCGCACGGCCTCCCACGCGAAGCGTGATGTTGCCACCGTCGGCCTGCGGCGCGCTCGTCGTGATGGCGCCGCCCTGAGCCGCGAGGCGTTCCGCGACGTCGATCGTCACGTCGCCGGCGTTTCCCGTTCCGCTGCTCGACGCCGAGACCGTTCCGCCGTCGCGGAGCTGGAGCGTGCCGGCAGCGATCTCGATGGATCCCCCCGCACCGGACCCGCTGCTGCGGGTGACGATGCCACTCGGGCCCGCCGCGTTCGCGCCCTGCACCACGAGCTCGCCGCCCACCTTTAGACGAACCGCCCCGGCGCGCCCGGTTCCGAGGGCGTCGCTCGCAACCTCGCTCCCGCCCGAGAGAAGGACCCGCCCGGCGCGCACGGTCACGCTCCCCGCTTCGCCGGCGCCACGGCTCGTCGCGCCGATCCCCGCGCCACCGCGCAGGTCGAGCAGCGGAGTCTCGACCAGCACGGAGCCGCCGCTACCGGTCGATCGCTCGGTGGCACTCGCGATCCCGTCGTGCC